>JBDTMY010000105.1:0-2799 GCA_039934015.1 Chloroflexota bacterium
ACCCCTGACCTCTTGAGTGCGATTCAAGCGCTCTACCAACTGAGCTACAGCCCCGGGACCGGCGAAGCCGCTGAATCGTACCGGAGCGGACGACCCAAGGATGGGAGCAGAGGTAGAGTCCGTGTCCTTCGAGGGAGGGCAGCCATGAAGCTCGGGTCACATCACACCTGGGACCGGATCCCCAAAGAGCGCATGACCGCGCAGATCGAGCGTCGTTTCGTCCATGGCGAGCGCGCGATGGTCGCGCAGGTTTTCCTGAAGAAGGGCGCGATCGTGCAGACGCACACGCACGAGAGCGAGCAGATCACGTACATCCTCGAAGGGGCGCTGCGCCTGTGGCTGGGTCAGAACGGCGAGCAGGATGTGACCGTTCACGCGGGCGAGATCCTGACCATCCCCTCGAACGTCCCACATCGAGCCGAAGCGCTCGAGGACACGCTCGACGTCGACGTATTCAGCCCGCCGCGGCAGGATTGGATCGACAAGACGGACGACTACCTGCGTCGCTGACGGCGCCGCGCTACGCGATGCGGAGCACCACGGGCGCGTCTCCCCAGAGCTTCTCGAGTCGGTAGAGCTCCCGCTCCTCAGGCACGAACACATGGACGACCACGTCGCTTAGGTCGATGAGGATCCACCTGCCGCCCTGATAGCCCTCGACGCCGAAGGGTTGCTCGCCCGCGGCCTTCGACTTCTCCACGATCCCGTCCGCGATCGCCTGCGCCTGCCGTTCGCCCCGCGCGCTGCAGATGACGAACAGGTCGGCGATCGTCGATACCTCTGAGATGTTGAGCACGAGGATGTCCTCGGCCTTCTTGTCGCTCGCCGCTTCGACGACGAGGTCGGCGACCGCTCGCGGCGGTAGCTGAGCACGTGCGGATGCCGTCACGAATAGAGGCCGCGTTTCTTGATCTGCTCCCACACTGCGTCAGGAACAAGGTAACGCAGCGACAGGCCGCGAGCGGCCCGTGAGCGCAGCTCGCGCGAGCTGATGTCCAAGCGTGGCGCGTCGAAGGGGCGCGCGCCGTGCTGGGCGTCCGGCTCGGGAGCGCCCGGACGCACCGCGACGAGCAGGGTCGCCAGCTCACGAATGCGCTCGGGCGCCCGCCAGCGCGCAAGATCGGCGAGCGCGTCGCTGCCAAGGATCAAGAAGAGCTCGCCCTCCCGGCGAAGCGCCTCGAGCGTGTCGACGGTGTACGAGACGCCATCGCGTTCGAGCTCCACTCGCGAGAGCGCGAAGCGCGGCTCGTTCGCGATGGCCGCCTCGAGCATCGCGACGCGATCGGTCACGCCCGCGACTGGATCGCGGTCCTTCAGGGGCGAGCGTCGTGCAGGTACGAACAGCACGCGGTCGAGGGGAACGGACTCGATCGCGGCGAGCGCGATCGCCAGGTGACCGACGTGCACCGGATCGAATGTGCCGCCGAAAACGCCGACGCGCGCCTTCAACGCTTCTTCGTCGCTCCAGGCGCCGCGAGCTGCTGCGGCGCATCGAGCCACTCAAGCTCGAGCTTGCCGATGCGCACGGTATCGCCCTCTTTCACGCCGAGCGTGCGGAGCTTGCCCTCGACGCCCGACCTGAGGAGCAGGCGGTGGAAGTACGCGGACGCCTCCGGACTGTCCCAGTCGATCCCGGTCGCCAGACGCTCGAGGCGATCGCCACGGACGCGGAAGGCCTCGCCCTCGCGAGTCACTTTCACGTCCTTCGCGCCGCCGGCGAACACGATCCTTCGCTCCGTGGGGCCCGCGGCCTCGACCTTGGGTCGGGCAGCGCAGAGCGCGAAGATGCGCTTGTTGAGGCGGTCGACCCCTTCGCCGCTCGCGGCCGACACCGCAATGGCCTCGCGGCCCTCGGCCTCGAGCGACTCCACGATGGCGGGGACAGCGTCGCGGGCCTCCGCGAGATCGATCTTGTTGAGCGCGAAGAGCTCCGGCAGCTCTTCGAGCGAGTGTCCGTACGCCGCGATCTCCGTATCGATCGTGGCGATCGCCGCGAGCGGATCGGGCAGCGACGCGTCGACGACGTGGACGATGAGGCGCGTTCGCTCGATGTGCCGAAGGAACTCCTCACCCAGGCCGGCGCCCTTGCTCGCGCCTTCGATGAGTCCGGGGATATCGGCGATCACGAGCTCGCGGTCGTCGAGTCGAGCGACGCCGAGGTTCGGCGTGAGCGTCGTGAATGGATAGTTCGCGATCTTGGGCCGCGCGCGCGTAAGCGCTGCGAGAAGGCTCGACTTGCCCGCATTCGGCAGACCGGCGAGACCGACGTCGGCGATCAGACGCAGCTCGAGCTCGAGCTCGCGTTGCTCACCCGGCTGTCCGTCCTCCGCGATGCGCGGCACGCGCCTGGTGCTCGATGCGAAGCGCGCGTTGCCGCGCCCGCCCTTGCCGCCGCGCGCGACGATGATCTCCTGGTCAGGCGAGACGAGATCCGCGACGACCTCGCCGGTGCCAACGTCCTTGATCGTCGTTCCCGGAGGCACTCGCAGAACGAGGTCGCCGCCCGCCTTGCCGGACTTGTTCGAGCCGCCACCCGGGTTGCCGCTCGTTGCCGCGTGCAGGCGCTGGTTCCGGTAGTCGCCGAGCGATGCGAGCTGATCGTCGACGCGGAGGACGACGTCGCCACCGCGCCCGCCGTCGCCGCCGTCGGGCCCACCGCGCGGGACGTGCGCCTCGCGCCGGAAGGAGATCACTCCCTTGCCGCCATCACCGGCCTTGATCGGAACGCGCGCGCGATCGAGGAACATCTAGATCCTCGCCAGCGGTCGCACGAACGAGCCGACACGAAGGTGCGGCAGC
>JBDTMY010000106.1:0-3007 GCA_039934015.1 Chloroflexota bacterium
CCGGCGAGCTCGCCAAGGCGTTCCCGCCGACCGCATGACCGCATCGCGCGAGCAGGCGCTCGCGCCGCTGTCGCGCGTCGATGCCGAGCGTCTGCTCCCGCAGCTCGCAACGGGCCGCCAGACCATCGAGCGCCGCGTGCTTCGCGCGCGCTGCCTCAAGTACCTCGAGTCATTCGACCTCGCGTGGGCCGAGCTGAACGCGGTGCTGCCGCTCGTGAAGGATCCGCTGCTGTTGGCGCGCGTCGCCGTGGATCTCCTGCATCTCTCCTATTACCTGGTGCGCCGGGAGGACTCCGTCCGTTTCGCCGCGCTCGCGGAGACGTCGGCGGCGGGTGACCCGCTCCTTCTCGCCGAGCTGCGGCTCGGGTCGTCGATCGTGCACACGGCGGCGAACGAGGTGCGCGAGGCGCTGCTCGATGCGCGCCGGGCGGCCGATGCGCTCGCGGGGGCGGCGCGCGGACGTTCACGCGATCTCGTCACGACGCGCGTCCAGCGCCAGCTCGCGCACCTGCTCTCGCACGCCGGCGACTACGTCGGCGCCGCGGCCGCGGCCGAGGCGACCGGCCGGAACGCGGCGCGCGTCGGGGATCCCGCCGAAGTCGCGTGGGCGACGTACACCGCTGGATTCGTCGACTGGTTCGCCGGACGCCTCGACAACGCCGTCGACGAGTTCACTCGAGCGGAGCTCGGCCTCCGTCAGTACGGGTCGTCCGTCTGGCGTCACACGCTTCTTTGTCTTGCGCGCGCGAAGCTCGAGCGCGGCGAGCTGAGCGAAGGCGAGCGGCTCGCGCGCCAGAGCGCGACCGGCGCGACCGAGGATCACGGGCACATCGCGCTTCTGCGCGGCGAGGCCGAGGTCGCCGAGCTGATCCTGAGCCGCGCGCCGAAGGGTTTCCCGGAGGACGAGCATTTCCGCGACTTCGTTCGCGCGATCGTCCGCGCCCAGCGCGGCGACCCGCGCACCGCGATACGCATGCTGGATAGCACCGCGCGCGAGTTCGAGGCGCGCGGTATGGATCACTGGGCGATCGGCGCCGCGGTCCATGCGGCGTACTGGCGTGAGACGGTCGTTCGTGGCGGCGGGACGTCGCGGGTGGCGCACATCGTTCGCGACATCGGCGCGCGCGGAGGCGAAGGCTTCGCCTATTACCTGCCTGAGGTCGCGGCCTGGCTCGGTCGCACCGCGGAGCGCGATGGGCAGGCTTCGGCGCTCGCGCGCACCATCCGCGCGCGCGCCGAGGCAGCGCAGCGGCGCGCCAAGACCGACGCTGGTACGGCCGTCGGCGCATCGGCGCTCGACGAGGCGACGTTCGGGCTGCGGAGCATGGGTCTGACCTGGCGCGAGATCGGGATCCTCCGCGAGATGGAACAGCTATCGCGCGAGGGCCGGCGTATGGAGCGCGCGGCGCTTGCGGCGCGGCTTGGTGTCTCGCCGAACACGCTCCGTGTCCACCTCACGCGGATCCGCGCCAAGCTCGATGTCGCCGACAAGCGAGGCGACGAAGTGCTGCTGCAGGCCGCTCTGACGCAGCGGCCGCTCTAACGCACGCCCGCTCTACTCGAGCGTCACCCGTTCGTGCCACTTCGGGATGTGCGTGTCGTAGCCGAGCGCGCGGATCTTCGGCTCGATCGCGTGCTGCGCGTCGGGATCCCCGTGGACGATGAACACGCGCCGGAGGCGCGGCTTCTTGAACGCGCGGACCCAGTCGAGCAGCTCTGATTCATCGGCGTGCGCGGAGAACCCGCTGATCGAGCGGACCCGGCAGCGCACGTCGTGCATCTCGCCGTCGATGCGCACCGGGCTCACGCCTGCCTGCAGCTGCGCGCCGAGCGTGCCCTGGCCCTGATAGCCGACGAACAGGAGGGTCGCGGTCGGATCGCCGATGAGCTCGCGCAGGTGATTCACCACGCGGCCACCGGTGAGCATGCCGTTGGACGCGATGATCATGTACGGGCGCGGGGCCTTGCTTATCGCGCGCGACTGCTCGATGTCGTTGGTGACCTGCGCACCGGGGTAGTCCAGCGGGTCCGGCTGTTGCGCGAGCAGCCGCCGCATCTCCTCGTCGTAGTACTCGCGGTGCCGCCGGTAGATCTCGGTGGCTTTCGAGGCCATCGGCGAGTCCAGGAAGAGCGGCAGACGCGGGATCTTCTTTTCGTCCACCAGGCGGTCGAGCTGCCACACGACTTCCTGGGTGCGCCCGATCGCGAAGGACGGCACGAGCAGCACGCCGCGCGCCTGTGCGACGAGCGTCACGGTCTCCGCCAGGATCCGCACCGCTTCGTCCTGCGGCTCGTGCTCGCGTCCGCCATATGTGGACTCGACCAGAAGGTAATCGGCCTCGCTCACGGTCGTCGGGTCGCGGATGATCGGCGTGTTGTGCCGGCCCAGGTCGCCGGAGAAGACGATGATCCGCTCTGGATCCTTCTCGCGGTCGATGACGCGCAGGCGGATGATCGCGGAGCCGAGGATGTGGCCGGCATCGAGGTACGTCGCGCGTATACCGGGAGCGACATCGAACTCGCGCTCGTAGCCGACCGCTCGAAAGAGCCGCAGCGTCGCCTGCGCGTCCTTCAACGTGTAGAGGGGCTCGTCGATGCTCGTCTCGACGACCGGCGGCTGATTCCGCAGCGCGACCTCGGGATCCCGAGTCTCTGCCGCGATCTCTTCGTCATCGGCCGCGGCCGCCTCATCCGTTGCCCTGGCCAGATCGGCCTCGTCCCGGGATGACTCCTTCGCCGCCCGTTCGGGATGCCTCCGCTCCCAGCGCGCGTCGCGCCGCGCGGCTTCCTCCTGCAGCTTGGCCGAGTCGAGGAGGATGAGGCCCGCAAGCTCGACCGTGCCGGCCGTGGCGAAGATCGGCGCCCGCAGGCCCTGCGCGACGACGTGCGGGATCAGGCCGCAGTGGTCGAGATGCGCGTGCGTGAGCAGGAGCGCGTCGATCTCAACCGGGTCGTACGCGAGCGGGACGCGGTTGCGTATCGCCTCGTGCGGGTTGCCCTGGAACAT
>JBDTMY010000107.1:0-12392 GCA_039934015.1 Chloroflexota bacterium
CTACGACGCCGCCGCCGTCGGCGAGACCGTCGGCGGCGCAGGCGTGCTGCTGCACGACCGCGATCTCGCGCACGCCGCGGAAGCGGCCGCGCTCGTGAGCGAAGACGCCGCGCTCCGCGCCAAGCTCGCCGCCGCCGGCAGAAAACGCGTCGCCGACTTCGACACGGAGAAGGTCGCGCAGCAGACGCGCGAGGTGCTGGGGCTATAATTGGCTAAGTTGGTATACTGGCTTTAGGCTGATTAACCAGCGGGAGAGCTGCCATGGCTGTTAGCGCCCGAACGAAGAGAAAGACACCACAGGAGAGCCCGATCAAGGATCGGGTACCCAGCATTGACGACTTCATCTTCGAGAAGAAGGCGTTGTACTCGCCCGCTGACATCGCGCGCATCCTCGACGTCAGCGACCAGACCGTGCTCGACTGGATCCACAGCGACCGGCTGTTCGCTGCTCAGATCGGTCCGCGTCTGTTTCGTGTTCCCCATGCATCGTTCATGCAGTTCCTCGGTGTCCCGCCGCTGATCCAAATTACGCGTGGCCACAACGCTCGCCGGATCGACGACGCTGAGTTCGCACGTGCCGAACCCGGTCGCGCCGAACCCGGTCGCGCCAAGCCCGGTCGCGCCAAGCCCGACAGCGCCCAGCGCTAGCGATGCCACTCCTCCGGCCGGCAGCGACCTTCACACAGGCTTTCGACGAGACCGTCAAGCAGTTGGCCAAGTATGGCGAGGTCGATGCGAGCGACGACACGGGCAAACGACGACGCAGCATCAGCTTCCTCGTGAAGGTGCCTGGGTACGGTTTGCCGACCGCGGCGACGCTCGACTACCGAGAGGAGTTCAAGCGGAGCGTGCAGGGATGGTTGCGCGACTCGTACGTGTTCGAGTACCGCACTTCTGCGCCGCTGAGCCGTCGCGCCCACCATCAGCACATCGCTTGGGGGATCCATCAGCACTGTCAACCGCCCGGCAGAGCGTCTGACGAGCACTACGAGGATCTAGAGCGGTTGCTGTTACCGACGCACGAAGACTTCGCCGGACTCATTGAGCGGGCGCAACCCGTTCGCTGTTTTGGCCTGAAGCGCATGCTCTGAGCGTGAGCGAGCGGCTCCGCATCGCCGACCAGTTCGTGCCGACGCTCGCGTACGGCGACGCCATCGGCAACGACGCCTTCGAGCTGCAGCGGCTCCTCTGGCGGCGCGGCGTGCAGTCCGACATCTTCGTCGACGAGGCGAAGCCCGAGGTGCTCGCCTTCGCTCGCTCATGGCGCGATCTGCGGCCCAAACGGCTCGCGGAGGGTGGCCTGCTTCTGGTGCACGTGTCGATGGGCAACGACACGATCGACGAGGTCGCGAAGCTACCGGTCCGCAAGGCGGTCGTGTACCACAACATCACGCCGGCGCGGTACTTCAGCGGCGTCAATCCCGCCGCCGAGCAGTATTCCGAGATCGGGCGGCGCCAGCTGAAGGACCTCGCCGGGCAGGCCGAGCTCGGCATCGCGGACAGCGAATACAACCGCCGCGAGCTCGAGGAGCTGGGCTACAAGCAGACGGCGGTCGTGCCGATCATCGTCGACTGGAGCGCGTTCGACGCCGAGCCCGATCCCGCGGTCATGCGCACGCTTTCCGAGGAGCGCACCTCGATCGTCACCGTCGGGCAGCTCCTGCCACATAAGGGGATCCACGACGTCATCGCGTCCTTTGCGCTCTACCGCGAGCGCGACCGCGGCGCGCGCCTGTACCTCGTCGGATCGACTGCGATGTCGGCGCAGTACCTCGAACGCCTGCGCGCCGACGTCGAGCGCCTCGGGCTTCGCGACGCGGTCACGTTCACCGGGAGCGTGCCGATCGAATCGCTCGTCGCTTACTACCGCGGCGCGACCGCGCTGCTCACGCTCTCGGAGCACGAGGGCTTCTGCGTGCCGCTGCTCGAGGCGATGCGCAGCGACCTGCCGATCGTGGCGCACGCCGCGGGCGCGATCCCCGACACGCTCGGCGACGCCGGCGTGCTGCTCGAGGACAGATCGCCCGAGGCGGTCGCGGAGGCGCTCGAGCGAGTCGTCGGTGACCGCGATGTGCGCAAGGGTCTCGTCGCGAAGGGGCGCGCACGCCTCGCGGAGTTCACGCCGGAGCGCGTCGCCGAGCGCCTGCGGGATGCCCTCGCGCTCGCGGGTTGGGATCTGCCGGAGCGCCGCACGCGGAAGGTCGTGGTCCTCTCCAGCGACCAGCGCTGCGGCATCCACCACTACGCGCTCTCGCTGACCGACGGGCTGCGGAGCGCCGGGCACGACGTGACGTTCGTCGGCGTGAAGCATCTCGACGGGCGAGACCTCGCGAAGAAGGTCAGCCACATCACTTCAGACACCGAGGCGGTCATCGTCGAGCACGAGCACGGCATCTTCTCGGATGTTCCGTTCGTGCGCGCCCTCATCTCGTTCTGGCGCCGGAAGATCCCCGTCATGCTGTCGCTGCACGAAGTCGAGCCGGAGAAGTTCCATCACTTCCGGATGATCTCGAGCGCGCTCCACTACCGGCCACGCTACGGCAAGGTGCTCGAGTTCTTCCGCGCCGGGTGGGTCACGCTGCGGATCGCGAACTGGTTCCTGCGCTACCGCGCGGTCCTCGCGATCATGGGCGCGATCCCGGTCCACCTCGCGACCCACTCCGAGCGCTCGCAGCACTGGGCGACGCTGCTGAGCGACGATCCGCGCAAGGTCGATCGCTTCCCGCTCGTCCTCGTCCCGCTCGAGGACACGACGCCGCCGAAGGACGACGTCGAGAAGCGCGCCCTACGCGAGCGACTGGGCCTGCCGGCCGACAAGTTCATCTTCGTATCGCCGGGCTTCTTCTTCCGCCGCAAGCGCTTCACCCAGGTGATCGCGGCCGCGCCGCGCGACAGCGTCGTGGTGCTTTCCGGAACGCGCTCGGGCAACGAGCCGGAGTACTTCGACGAGGTGCTGGCCTACATCGAGGAGCGCGGCTTCACCAACGTCGTGGTCAACACCGACTACGAGACGATGGGCCAGTACGTGGCCGCGAGCGATTGCGTCGTCCTCTATTACGAGGACGTGTTCCAGAGCGCCGTCGCGGCGCAGGCGGTCTGGGCCGGGCTGCCGTGCATCTTCTCTGAGGCGCGCGGCTTCGACGTCTATCACGGCGCGGGGCTCGTCGCGCGCGACAGCGGCGAGCTCGCGGAGCACATGCGCGAGATCCAGAAGCCGGAGACCTACGCGCGCCTGCGCGCACGCGTGCGTTACCTGCAGCGGATGCTCGCGCCGGAGCGCAACGCGGACCGCTATCTGACGCGCATCCCATGAGCGAGATCCTCATCGTCGTTCAGCGCTTCGGCGACGAGGTCGTCGGCGGCTCCGAGGGACACGCGCGCGTCGTCGCGTCGCGCCTCGCCCGCGCGCATCACGTCGAGGTCGCGACCACGACCGCCGCGGACTACTGGACCTGGGCCCCGTTCTACCCGCCCGGCACCAGCGAGCTCGACGGGCTGCGCGTCCATCGTTTTCCGGCCGAGGGACGCGATCCGGACTTCAAGGCGTTCGAGTCGAAGGTGCTGGGCGGCGAGCACGCGCTCGCCGACGAGGAGGAGTGGCTCCGCCGTCAGGGGCCGCACTGCCCCGCGCTGCTCGAGTTCCTGAAGGACGAGGGCCGCCGCTTCGACGCGGTCCTCTTTTACACGTACATCTACGAGCCCACGGCGCGTGGCGTCCCGATCGTGCCCGAGCGCGCCGCGCTCATCTCGACGGCGCACGACGAGGCGCCGCTTCGTCTCGCGCCATATCGCGCGCTCTTCCAGCTGCCGCGAGCGTTCGGCTTCCTCACGCCCGAGGAGCGCGATCTCGTGCACCGCACCTTCCGCAACGAACACATCCCGTACGAGACGCTCGGTCTCGGCCTCGACGCGCCCGGCGCGTACGACATGGCCGCGTTCCGCGCCGCCCACCAGCTCGAGGGGCCGATCGTCCTGTATCTCGGCCAGGTGAGCGAGGGGAAGGGCTGCGACGAGCTCCTCGCCGCGTGGAGCGCGTACCGCTCGCGCCCGAACGCGCGCCCGGCGACGCTCGTCCTCGCGGGCACGGTGCGCATGGAGCTTCCCGACCGCGCCGACGTCGTCGCGCTGGGGCGCATCCGGGACGCTGAGAAGTACGCCGCGCTCGCCGCGGCGGACGCGCTCGTGCTGCCGTCCCGGTTCGAGAGCCTGGGGATCGTGCTGCTCGAGGCGTGGCAGGTCGGGACGCCGGTGCTCGTGCGCGCCGACAACCCCGTGACGGCCGGCCAGGTCGCGCGGTCGGGCGGCGGGCTGACCTATCGCGACGCGGACGGCTTTGGCGATGTGCTCGATCGCGCGACCGCGCAGCGCGCCGCGCTCGGCGCGGCTGGGCGCGCGTGGGTGGAGCGCGAGTCCTCGTGGGACGCGTTCGATGCGCGCCTGGCGCAGCTCGTCGCGCTGACCGCGGCATGACCAGCCCGAGCCTCATGGTCGTCGTGCAGCGCTACGGCGACATCGGCGGCGGCGGCGCGGAGCAGCACGCTCGACAGGTGGTGCAGCGGCTGCGTCCGCATTTCAACGTCGAGGTGGCGACGACGACCGCGCGCGACTACTGGACATGGACGAACGAGTTCACGGCCGGGCTGACCGAAGTGGACGGCGTCCCGGTGCACCGCTTCGCGGTGGAGCGAGGGCGGGCGCGCGACTTCCGGCTGCACGAACGGCGCGCGTTCGCGCCGACGCACACGCTCTCCGACGAGCGCGCCTTCGTCGAGGCGCAGGGCCCGGTCGCACCCGACCTGCTCGAGCACGTCAATAAGCGCGGCCGCGAGCTCGACCACGTCCTGTTCTTCACGTACATTTACTACCCGACCGCGCTCGGTCTTCCGCTCGCGCCGGAGCGCGCGGTGCTCGTGCCGACCGCGCACGACGAGCCCGCGATCCGGCTCGCGATCTACAAGCCCGTCTTCTCCGCGCCGCGCGCGATCGCGTTCAACACCGCGGAGGAGCGCGCGCTGGTCCACCGGCTCTTCCGCAACGAGCGCGTGCCGAACGAGGTGGTCGGCGTCGGTGTCGACGTGCCGGTCGATCGCTCCGCGGACCGCTTCCGGCAGCGCTACGGGATCGAGGGTCCGTACTTCCTCTACGTGGGCCGGATCGTCGAGAGCAAGCAGTGCGGCCAGCTCTTCGACGCGTTCGCGCGCTGGCAGGATTCGCAGGGCAAGCGCGCCACGCTCGTGCTCATGGGCCACCGGGAGATGCCCGTGCCGGACCGCGCGGACATCCGTCTTCTCGGGCGCACCTCGGACGAGGACAAGTTCGATGCGCTCGCGGGCTGCGTCGCGCTCGTCCAGCCGAGCCTGCTCGAGTCGCTCTCGATCATCGCGCTCGAGGCCTGGGCCTGCGGCCGACCGGTGGTGTGCGACGCGCGCTCGCCGGTGGTGTGGGGGATGACCTACCGCGCCGGCGGCGGGCTCGCGTACCGGAGCGCGGCGGAGCTCGCCGAGATCTGCGAGATGCTCATCGAACGTCCGCAGCTCGCGTCGCGCCTCGGCGCGTCGGGCCGTTCGTTCGTCGAGCGCACCTACACCTGGCCGCGCGTCGTCGAGACTTATCTCGATCTCTTCGCCGAGGTGCGCGCTCGCAACTCTTGAGCGCATGCAGCAATGCATGCATACTTTCCAGCCATGGCTGGCAAGGAAAAGGTCGACCTGCAGATCCGCGGGGTCCCCGTAAGACTCCAGCGGCGCGTCCGGGCGAACGCCGCTCGCAAGGGTGTGTCGATGAGCAAGTACGTGATCGAGATCCTCGAAGACAACGTCGACCGTCCGGGCACTCTCGGCGACTGGCTGGACGAGATCGCCAAGGATCCGCCAAAGACCGACCTGCGGCCCGGCGAAGCGACGGCGATGATCCGAGCGATGCGCGACGCGATCGATCGAGCGTGACCGACTGATCGTCCTCGACGCGTCCGCAGCGATCGAGATGGTGCTCGTCCGGCCGGCAGCCGCCGCTGTGGAGACTCAGCTACGTGCCGAGCGTATGCGGGTCCCGGCACACTTCGACGCCGAGGTCTTGGCGGCGCTGCGTAAAACCTTGCGGCTCGGCCGGATCGAGAAACAGCAGGCCCACGCTGCGCTCTTTCACCTCCGGGGACTGCGTGCGGAACGCATCGCCCTGACGCCACTGCTCGCTGAAGCATTCGCTCTCCGCGACCGCATCGGCGCGTACGACGCGTTCTACGCGATCGTCGCCCGCCTGAGTGAAGCCACGCTTGTGACTTGCGATCCTGGTCTTGCGCGTTCCGCCAAGGGGTATTGCAGGGTCGCGTACGTCGCGCTGAGCTAGCTACTTCGTCAGCTGGTGGTCGATCCGGCCGCGTCCGCTGAGCATCCGCGACACGGTGTGCTGCTCGGGGTAACCGTCCTTCACGAAGAAGATCTCGAAGAAGCCCTCCTGCGCGGCGACCGACCCGAGATCGAGCAGGTACCAGCCGTCCTTATCGGTCCGGCTCCAGCAGACCGCTCCGGGTCTTCCGGGAGTGATGCACACCTGATCCAGCGGAGCGCCGCTCTTCGCGTCGGTCACGCGTCCGATGACCGCGAAGGTGCTGGCATTGGCGAAGAGCTGCTCGGCCTTCTGCTCCTCGAGCCGCTGGTCATAGGCGCTCGTCGCCTTATCGCAAGCCACCCCGGACTCCAGGTCCTGCCGCCAGGTCGCGCGGTTCTGATCGTCGAAGGGGGACTGGCCGAACACGGCTCGTGATGGTTCGGGGCATCCCCGGAACAGCGTCGGTGTGGGCTGGCTCTGCGAGCAGCCCGCCGCCGCGAGGGTCAGCAGGACAGCGAGCAGAAGTCTTCGCGACATATCCCCATATGCTGGGCCAATGCGGGACAAGAGGGGGAACGGCGAACGCGACTGGGGCAACATCGACTGGTCCAACTTCGACCTCTCGAAGATGAGCACGCGTCGCGGGGGTCCGAAGCCACCCTCCCGGCGCGGCGTCATCCTCACCGCCCTCGTCGCGATCCTCTTCCTCATACCGCTGCTGCTCCTACCGCTGAACGAGTTCCTCACCGACCTCCTGTGGTTCCGTAGCCTCGGCCTCGAGGACGTCTACCTCCGTCGCTACACCGCCGGCTTCTGGGCGTTCGTAGCGTTCTTCCTGATCTTCTTCGTGCTGGCGATCCCGAATCTCTACCTCGCGCTCCGCCCGCAGGTGCCGCGCGTCGTCGTCGACGCGGAACGGCCGCGAGCCTCCGCGCTGGCGCAGACGCTGCGCCTCTTGTGGGTGGTCACGATCCCGGCGTTCTTCTTCGGCATCGCCGGCGGCGACCAGTGGGACCAGCTCCTGCGCTGGCTGAACGCCGTCCCGTTCGGGGTGAACGATCCGCTGTTCGGGCGCGACATCGGCTTCTACTTCTTCACGCTGCCGGTCCTTGAGTTCATGCGCGGCTGGGCGATCGCCGCGATCCTCGTGATCGCCGCCGGCGTGGTGTTCCTCTATGCGGTGCGCGGCGTGATCAGCATCGCGACGAGCTCCATCACGCGCGGCAACCTCGATGTGGCCGGGCGGACCGCGCTCGCTCTCGCGCGACCGGCGCGCGCGCACCTCTCCGTCCTCGGCGGGATCTTCCTGCTGTTCGTCGCCTTCGGCTACATCCTCGACCAATACGAGCTGCTGTTCCGTGTCGAGCCCGTGCTCACCGGCGCGGGATACGCGAGCGTGAACGCGCGGCTTCCCGCGCTCAACATCCTCGCGGTCCTGGTCGGGATCGCCGCGCTCGCGTGTTTCGCGAACGCCTTCGCTCGCACCGTGTGGGTCCTGGGCGGAGCGATCGTGCTGTGGTTCGCCGCGACGGTGCTCATCAACGGCGTGTACCCCGCGGTGGTGCAGAACTTCATCGTCGCTCCCGACGGGCTCAACAAGGAGCGGCCCTACATCGTGCGCAACATCGAAGCGACGCGCGCGGCGTACGGCCTGGGCAATGTCGAAGAGTCGTTATTCAACGTCGCCCAAACGCCGAGCCAGGCCGAGGCGCGGGCCGAGCTCTCGGACACGCTCTCGGTCCGGCTCTGGGACTACCGTCCGCTCCTCTCCGTGTTCGATCAGCTGCAGGCCCTCCGCAACTACTACGACTTCGTCGACGTGGACGTGGACCGTTACGCGATCGGCGGCCGAGAGGTTCCGGTGATGCTGTCGGCGCGCGAGCTCTCGAGCCAGCTTCTGCTGCAGCGCACCTGGGTGAACCAGCACCTGGTCTTCACGCACGGCTTCGGCGCCGTCGTCACGCCGGTGGGTGGCGTCGCGAGCGAGGGCCGGCCGCAGTTCCTGGTGAAGGACATCCCACCGCAGGGCGACCCGAAGATCGACCAACCGCGCATCTACTACGGCGAGCTGACGAACGACTACGTGATCGTGGATACGCTGCAGGACGAGTTCGACTACGCCCAGACAGAGGACCGCAACGCGACGACTCGCTACACCGGCGGCGGCGCGGTCGGCGTCGGGTCGCTGTGGGACCGGATCCTCTTCTCGCTGCGCTTCGGCGACTCGAACCTGCTCCTCAGCAATCAGATCCGCGGCGAGAGCCGCGTGCTGTTCCACCGCAACATCGCCGAGCGCCAGCGGCTCATCGCGCCGTTCCTCGAATACGACCGCGATCCGTACCTCGTCATCGCGGACGGCCAGCTGTGGTGGATCAACGACGCATACACGGTCGGGAACCGCTATCCGTACAGCGAACGGTTCGACGCGCTGGTGCGCAGCGGCACGTACATCGCGAACGGCGACTTGAACTACATCCGTAACAGTGTCAAGGTCGTCACGAACGCGTACGACGGCTCGATCTCGTATTACGTCGTCGACGAGACCGATCCGGTCATCCGCAACCTGCGCGCGATCTACCCGACGCTCTTCAAGAGCCTGAGCGCCATGCCGCAGAGCCTGAAGGACCACCTCCGCTATCCCGAGGGCCTCTTCTCTGTGCAGGCCCAGGTCTTCGCGCTGTACCACATGACCGATCCCGACAACTTCTACAACCGCGGCGACGCGTGGCGCATCGCCGACGAGCTGCAGGGCGAGGCGAAGGCGCCGGTGGAGCCGTACTACGTCACGGCGCGCCTACCGGGTTCGGACCGCCGCGAGTTCATCCTGTTCGTGCCCATGACGCCAGCCGGAGGGCAGCGCGACAACATGGTCGCGTGGATCGCGGGCCGCGCCGATCCGCCGGACTACGGCAAGCTGCGCGTGCTCCGATTCCCGCAGGACCGGCAGATCTTCGGGCCGCTGCAGATCGAGGCGCGCATCGACCAGGACGCGACGATCCGCCAGCAGCTCACGCTGCTCGCCGGCGCCGCGAACAGCGGCGCGCAGCTCTACCGCGGCAACCTCCTCGTCCTGCCCGTCGGCAACTCGTTCCTGTACGTCAAGCCGATCTTCGTCCAGGCCACGCAGGGCAAGATCCCGGAGCTGCAGCGCGTCGTGCTCGCGACGCAGGACCGCGTCGTGATGGCCGAGAGCTTCGAGAAGGCGCTCGACCTGCTGTTCGGAGCGGGCACCACGCCGACACAGCCGCCGCCGGGGACGACGCCGCCTCCCGGCACGACACCGCCGCCGAGTGGCGTGATCGCCGAGCTCGTGAAGGCCGCCAGCGACCACTACCAGCAGGCGCAGGAGGCGCTGCGGCGGAACGACTTCGCCGAGTACGGCCGCATCCTGAAGCTCCTCGAGGAAGATCTCGCGAAGCTCCGTGCCGCCACGGGTCAATAGCCCCGCGGTCCTCGCGGCCCTCGTCCTTGGGCTCTTCTGGTGCGTCGAAGGGATCGACGTCAACGCGCCGCAGCTCGACCGCATCGTCCTCCTGCTGACCGGCCTCGGCCTGGCGTGGGCCGCGCTTCGTGAGGTGCCGCTTGCCGCGGCCGGCGCCGCGTGCTACGCGGTGCTCGTCGCGGCCTCGGAGCGGCTGCACCGCGAACCGCTGGACGGCGGCAGCGACGTCCTGCGCGCGACGGCCGAGTCGCTGGACGTCGTGTTCGCCGGCGGGAATCCGTACACGCACGTGCTGCAGAGCACGATCCCGATCGGCTCGCCGTTCGTCTATCCGCCGGGGGAGCTGGCCTGGTACGCGGTGCCGTACGCGCTGTTCGGCGACATCACGCGGGTGGAGGCCTGGGCCGGGATCGCCATCGTCGCCGCGATCGCGGTCGCCGGGCTCCGCGTGGGGATGGCCGACATCGCGCTTCCGGCGATGCTCTACGCCGCGTGGGGCGCCGCGGGCTACCGCACGAGCGATGGGCAGAACGATGTCTCGGGTTCGCTCCTCGTGGTGCTCGCGCTCGTGGCGCTCGCGTTCGCGGAACGGGACGGCCGGTGGTCGCGCGTCGCGTTCGTGACGTCGGCCGTGTGCTTCGGCTGGGCCATCGCCTTCAAACAGTTCGCGCTGCTCGTCCTTCCGCCGGTCGTGCGCTACGTCGCGGTGCGTGGGGCCGACTGGCGCGGCTACGCGCTCGTCGTCGCCGGCGTGGTGGCCGCGTTCGTCCTGCCGTTCCTCGTCCGCGACCCGGCAGCGTTCGCTCAGAAGCAGATCGCGGCGCTCACGTTCCACGACGAGATCTGGGGCGCGAACCTCCTCAACATGCTCGCGCAGTTCGGCGATCCGACGCCGCTCGTGCCGCTGTTCCTCGTGACGTCCGTCGTCGGCACGCTCGCTTTCAGCGTGCTAGTCGTTCGCTGGCGGGTCCCGACGATCGGCGCGGCGGCGCTCGCCGGCGCGGGCATCGTGATGCTGCCGCTGCTCCTCGCGCGCTGGACGACGCAGCCGTATTACGTCTATGTCGGCGCGATCGGGGCCTGCGGTCTCGCGCTTCTCGCGTCTAGAATTCGCCCCGAATGAAGGGCGACGCGATGGCGCTGATGGAGCGCGGATGGCACGAGCTGGACTCGCGCTTCGCGGCCATCAGCGATCGGGATCTTGACCGCCCGGTGTTCGCGGGCGAGGGCTCGGGTTGGCGGGTGCGCGACTTGATGCCGCATTTCGCTTTCTGGTTGCGGCTCGCGGCACGCGGCGCGCGCCGCGCGCAGGAGATCGGCGCGGCGCCGGACCAGCACACGACGCTGCGCGCGTTCGTGGGCGTCGACACGCACTTCGACACGCTCAACGCGGACAACTTCGAGCGCTGGCGCGAGCGGCCCGCGGCGGAGCAGCTCGCGGAGCTTCGCTCCGCTCGTAATGATCTACGGGCCGCGCTCGCCGAGCTGCCCGGGGACCTCTTCACGCTCGACGATGCCGAGACCGACGGGATCATGCGCTACATCTGGCAGCCCGCGGTGAACCACCTACGCCAGCACGCGGAGCACCTGGACGCTGCGCTCGCGAATAAGGGAGCCGTCACATGACCGTCGTCACACAGGAGATCCCGCTCGTCGATCTGAAGGCCCAGTACGCGACGATCCGCGACGAGGTCCGTCAGGCGATCGATGAGGTGCTGGAGAGCATGCAGCTCACGATCGGGCCGAACGTTCGCGCCTTCGACACGGAGTGGGCGGCGTACTGCGGCACGACGCACGCGATCGGCGTCGGGTCCGGCACCGACGCGCTGCAGCTCGCCATCCGCGCCTGCGGCGTGTCCTCGGGCGACGAGGTGATCACGGTCTCGCACACATTCTTCGCGACGGTCGAGGCGATCGTGTACGCGAACGCCCGTCCGATCCTCGTCGACATCGACGAGCGCACGATGCTCATGGACATCGGCTCGGTCGCGTCGCGCATCACGCCTCGGACGAAGGCGATCGTGCCGGTGCACCTGTACGGGCGCACCGTCGACCTGAGGCCGCTGCGCCAGCTCGCGCAGGACCGTGGCATCACGATCATCGAGGACGCGGCCCAGGCGCACGGCGCGCTGCTCGACGACGGGAAGCGGGCCGGCACCGGCGGCCGCGCGAACTGCTTCTCCTTCTACTGCAGCAAGAACCTCGGCGCGTACGGGGAGGCCGGAAGCATCACGACGAACGACGAAAAGCTCGCCGACGATCTTCGCGCGCTGCGAGAACATGGGCAGTCGACGCGCTACTACCACCCGATCGTCGGCTACAACGCGCGCCTGGATGAGATCCAGGCTGCGATCCTCCGCATCAAGCTGCGGCGCCTCGATCAATGGAACGCGCGCCGTCAGGAGATCGCAGCGCGCTACAACGAGCTCCTCTCCGGCGGCGACATCGTCACGCCTGAGATCCCAGCGGGCGGGCGCCACGTCTTCTACTGCTACGCGATCCGCGTGCCGGGCGGCCGGCGCGACGCGCTGCGCGCGTATCTCACGGAGCATGGCGTCGGGACGCAGATCCATTACCCGGTGCCGATCCACATGCAGGACGCCGCGCAGTTCCTCGGCTATCG
>JBDTMY010000108.1:0-3393 GCA_039934015.1 Chloroflexota bacterium
CGGCGTCACCGCGCGAGTGCGGCCTCCTCGACGCCCGGCATCGCGAGGCCGGCCGCGACGCTCGTGAATGCTGCCGCGTCGCGCACGCGCGCGTTCGGGAAGCGGCGGGCCAGCAACGCGCGGAACGCCGGGATCGCACTCGATCCGCCGGTGGTCACGACCTCCGCGATGTCGCCGGAGCTCACCGTCGCCTTCACCAGCACGTCGGTGATGAGCGCCTCGGTGTCCGTGAGCAAGTTCGCGATGAGCCTTTCGAAGCGTCCGCGGGTAAGGCGCGCGTCGACGTCGACGGCGGCGTGGTGGTAGGAGAGGATCGCGGCGGGGTCGGTCGAGAGCGCGCATTTGGTGATGTCCGCGGTCATGAAGATCTCGTAGCCGAGCTGCAGCTCGATCGCGCTTCGCAGCGCGGCGAGCTGACGCTTCGGGGCGCCTTGCCGAACGAGATCGTCCAGCGCCTCCAGCAGCGGCTTCTCGTTCAGCGCCGAGAGCGCGTGCCAGTCGTGCAGCGCATTCACGATGAACGCGGGGAGCCGGAGGCGCTTGGGGCCCCAGGTCGCGCGCGAACCGAGCTGCGGTGCGACGACGTCGTCGATCACGCGCTCCGTGGCGCGGTCGCCGCCGATGTTGCGGCCAGCGGTCGCCAGGATCTCGAGCCCGCCACTCTGGCGCCGCGGATCGCGGCGGACCACGGCGAGGTCGAGCGTGCCTCCGCCAAAATCGAAAACGAGCGTCAGGCCCGGCGCGACCTCGGCGGCGTGCGCCGCGCCCACCGGCTCGAATGCGAAGCGCACGTCGCTGAAACCGGCGAGCTCAGCCGCCCGGCGCATGCGCGATATCGCGCGTGCCTCGGCGGCCGCGCCACCGCTGTACTCGACCGGCCGTCCGATCGTGATCGCTGAGGGCATCTCGCCCGAGAGCTCGTGTACCCGTCCGCGTACGTGGCCGAGGATCACGGCGATCAGGTCTTCGAGCCCTCGCTCTTCGCCGAAGACGTTCGTGTGCACGTCGAGGGGGTCGCCGAGGAATGTCTTCAGCGATTGGAACAGGCGGCCCGGCGAGGAGGTGTCGGTGTAGATCTGCGCCTCGACCGTTTTCTGCCGGGGGTTCGAGGACTCCAGGCGGACACCCAGCGGCTTGAACTCGCGCGTGATCGGGCCGCGCTCGCGGTTGTCGGCGAGATAGAACTCGATCGCGGGACGACCCACGCTGCTCGAGCCGTCGCGCCGGACGTAGAGCACCGTCGGCATCGCAACGCCGGCCAGAGGGTCGATCGGCAGCACGGTCGAGCGCTCCCCGTCCCAGACAGCGACCGACGTATTCGACGTCCCAAAGTCGAGACCGAAGCGCATCTGTTCAGAATCTCACGCCCGTCCGCCAGCGCCTGCCCGTCTCCATGACCCCTCGCTTTAGCGGCCACCGGCCACAACCGACCGGGTATAGATTCTTGACAACGTGATTGGTAGGTTTTATACAAAAGCACATGGCAAGTCGTCACCGACCGGTCTATGTCATCTCCATCGCGGCAGGCATTGCGGGCTGCCACCCGCGCACGCTGCGCATCTACGAGGAGGAGGGCCTGCTCGAACCGGTCAGGACCGAAACGAACATCCGCCTCTATTCCGATGACGACCTGCAGCGGGTACGCGTCATCCGCTACCTCACCCAGGTGCGTGGCGTGAACCTCGCGGGCGTAAAGCTGCTCCTTCATATGCGCGATGCGACCGATCTGATGGAGGACCTGATGCGAGAGCTCGGCGAGCTCGCCGACGACGGTCAGGACACGAACGGGCAAGCGGAGACTTTCCAAGAGCGACCGCGGCGAGGCCGAAACCAGGGCACGACCTTTTAACGCCAGCTTTCAGCGCGACCCGACCCGAACCGCGAAAAGAAACAGAGGACCAAAATGACGGACGAAACGAAGACGACAGCGCCGGAGATGAACTACCCCAGCGACCTACCAGTGGTACCCCTCCGCGAGGCGGTCGTTTTCCCGAAGCTGGTCGTACCGCTCGGCGTCGGCCGTGAGAAATCCGTCGCCGCGATCAACGCCGCGATGGCGGAGGAGCGGCACCTCATCGTGCTGGTCGCCCAGCGCGATGCCGAGATCGACGACGTTCAGCCAGAACAGATCCATGGCGTCGGCACCGTGGCCGAGATCGTGCGCCTGCTTCGGATCCCGGACGGCAGTGCGCAGATCATCGTCCAGGGCGTCCAGCGCGTGAAGATCACCGGCTACCAGCCGGAGTCGCGCTTCTTCCGCGTCACGTTCGAGCCGATCGTCGAGGAGCTGGGCGACCCGGTCGAGCGCGAGGCGCAGCTGCGCAACGTGAAGGCGCTCTTCGAGCGCTACGTCGACAACGGCGGATCGATCCTGCCCGAGCTTGCGATGACCGCGAAGAACACCGATGACCCGGCGCACTTCTCGGACCTCGTCGCCTCGAGCCCGGATCTCACGCTCGAGCAGCGCCAGCAGCTCCTCGAGACGCGGAACGTCATCGAGCGGCTGCGCTTCCTCAGCGTCTTCCTCGCGAAGCAGAACGAGATCCTCGAGCTGAAGCAGAAGATCCAGAGCGAGGTCCAGCAGACACTCGACAAGACGCAACGCGAATACATCCTCCGCGAGCAGATGAAGGCGATCCAGAAAGAGCTCGGTGACGACGACCAGGGCTCCGAGGTCCGCGAGCTGCGCGAGAAGATCGAAGCGGCCGGCATGCCCGATCTCGTGAAGGAGAAGGCGCTCAAGGAGCTCGGCCGCCTCGAGAAGATCCCCCAGGCATCGCCCGAGACCGGCGTGATCCGCACCTATGTCGACTGGCTGGTGTCGCTGCCGTGGAAGGTCGCGGCGAACGACGACTGGGACATCGCGCAGGCGGCGAAGATCCTCGACGAGGACCACTACGGCCTACCCAAAGTGAAGGATCGGATCATCGAGTACATGGCAGTGCGCAAGCTCTCGCAGAACCTGCGCGCCCCCATCCTGTGCTTCGTCGGTCCACCCGGTGTCGGCAAGACGAGCCTTGGCAAGTCGATCGCGCGCGCGATGGGCCGCAAGTTCATCCGCATGTCGCTCGGTGGCATCCGGGATGAGGCCGAGATCCGCGGGCACCGGCGCACCTACGTGGGCGCGCTTCCGGGTCGGATCCTCCAGAACATGAAGACCGCCGGCGAAGTCAATCCGGTGTTCATGCTCGACGAGATCGACAAGGTCGGCGCGGACTTCCGCGGCGATCCCAGCTCCGCGCTGCTCGAGGTCCTCGACCCGGAGCAGAACAACACGTTCTCCGACCACTACCTCGAGGTGCCGTACGACCTCTCGAAGGTCATCTTCATCACGACGGCCAACGTCGAGGACACGATCATCGCGCCGCTCCGCGACCGCATGGAGATCATCCG
>JBDTMY010000109.1:0-7199 GCA_039934015.1 Chloroflexota bacterium
GCGGTAAAGCGGCTGTTGGGATGCGCGGCCGGCTCTTTCGACCCGCGCTTCCACGGCTTCCCGCGCCAGTCGATAAGGTCGGAGTCCGGGCCGTCCATGCCCTCCCACCAGACGTCCTTGTCCGGAGTGAGGGCGACGTTGGTGAAGATGCAGTCGTGCTCGAGCATGCGCATCGCGTTGGGATTGGTGAGGTGGTTCGTCCCGGGCGCGACGCCGAAGAATCCGAACTCCGGATTGACCGCGTAGAGGCGGCCGTCGTCGCCGAAGCGCATCCACGCGATGTCATCGCCGATCGTGCGCAGCTTCCAGCCCGCGAACTCCGGCGGCGGCACGAGCATCGCGAGGTTGGTCTTGCCGGACGCGCTCGGGAACGCGCCCGCGATGAAGTGCGTCTCTCCCTCGGGACTCTCCGCCTCGAGCAGCATCATGTGCTCGGCGAGCCAGCCCTCGTGCTTCGCGCGATAGCTCGCGATCCGCAGTGCGAGGCACTTCTTTCCGAGGAGGGCGTTGCCGCCGTAGCCGGAGCCGACCGACCAGATCGTGTTGTCCTGCGGGAAGTGCGTGATGTAGCGCCGCTCGGGGTCGCAATCGGCAACGGAGTGGAGTCCACGGTTGAAGTCGTTCGAGGCGCCGAGCCGGTCGAGGGCGACCTTGCCCATCCTGGACATGATCCGCATGTTGAGCGCGACGTAGATCGAATCGGTCAGCTCGACGCCGAGCATCGCGAAGGGTGAGTCCGGCGAGCCCATGAGGTACGGGACGACGTACATCGTGCGGCCCTTCATGGCGCCGTCGTAGATCGCCGCGAGCTTGCGGCGCGCCTCCTCGGGGTCCATCCAGTTGTTCGTCGCGCCGGCCTCGGCCTTGGTCGGCGTGCACACGAAGGTGAGCTCCTCGGTCCGCGCGACGTCATTCGGGTTCGAGCGCGAGTAATAGGAGCGCGGACGTTTCTCCGCATTGAGGGGTACGAGCACGCCGTCGGCGACGGCCTCCGCGGTCAAGAGCTTCGCCTCGTCCTCCGAGCCATCGCACCAGTACACGCGGTCGGGCTTGCACATGCGCGCCATCTCCTCGACCCAGGACAGGAGATGGGGATTGGTCGTGGGGGCTTTCTTCGCGACGAGCACGGGGGTCCGATTCTAGGTCGCGCGGCTTGTCGACAGGATCCGAGCCACGATCACCGCGACGGTCGCTGTCAGCGGCAACGCGAATGCGAGCTGTACGAGCAGCGGAAGCAAGGGGTCGGTGTCGTACAGGGCGCCCGAGAGCAGGCCGCCGGTCCCGAACCCGAGTGCGAAGACGAGCTGGAAGCCCGAGTAGCCGAGCGCGGCGCGCGCCGGCGGGAGGATCCGTTCGAGCGCTCCGGCCAGCACCGGATTGGGCGCCGTCTGCGCGCCGAGCAGGAACGAGCCGATCGCGAGCGGCACCTCCGACCGGCCCGAGAGCGCGATCGTGCCGGCGCCGAGCGTGAGCACGGCGCCTGCGCCGATGACCGCCGGCACTGGACCGAATCGATCGGCGATCCGGCCGTTGACCGCTGAGAAGAGCGCCGCTCCGAGCGCGACGAGACCGACGTACACGCCGACGCGCTCCAGCGGGACCGCGGCGACGTCACGCACGTACACCGGGAACAGCGGATTCACGATCGTCGTGATGACGGCCGCGAGCGGCGTGATGGCGATGAGCGTCCAGAACGACCGGGGCAGGGGAGGCCCGGGCACGTGGGCGATGGGCGGCGTGTGCGAGAGGCGGAGGGTGAGCGCCGACGACAGCATGAACGCGACGGTCGCGAGCGCGATCCCACCGCGCAGGCCGACGGCGGCGCCGATCGCTCCCGCGAACGGCGCGGCGAGGATGGTTCCGAAGAAGAAGGCCCCGTACACGATGCCGAGCTCGCCGGAGAGGCGCGCGCGTGGCGTGAGGGCCGCAAGGTGCGCGCTCATGAGCGGCAGCGCCGCGCTCCCGATCCAGTACAGCGACGAGCCGATGAAAGCGCCGTGCCAGTCGGTGAGGGGAAGGAAGGCCGCGGCGCCCACCGTCGACGCGAGCCAAACGCCGATAAGAAGCGGCCGGCGCCCGAAGCGATCCGCGGCGAGTCCGATCGGGATGAAGCTTGCCGCCGCGACGATGTTGCCCACACCGAAGACGAGGCCGATGTCGGTCGGCGTCGCGCCGAGGTCCCTAAGGAATAACGGGAAGAGCGTGCCCAGGAGACCGAACCCGATGCCCCAGAAGATCTGGGCAACGGTGAGGGTCCTGGCTTCCTTGCTGAGTCCTAGGACGCTCGCCCCTTCACGGTGCCGGCCTTGCGCCGCTCGTCGAACTCGGCGCGCGCTCGCTGCAGCACCGCGGGATCCGTGAGCACGTCGAGCGCCGTGAGCGCCAGCGCCTTCGCCGCGATGAGCGCGTTCTCCAACGCGCCCTGCGTGACGGCGAGATCGCGGAACGCGATCGAGTGGCCGGCAACGGGCTCGGGCGCGATCGCGATGTAGGGGTGGATCGCCGGGAGCATCTGCATGACGTTGCCCATATCGGTGGAGCCGACGCGCTCATCGTCCCGCGCCTCGAACACCTGCATGCCGAGGCCTTTCATGTGGTGCGCCCAGCGCTCCGCCAATGGCGTCGAGAAGACCATGTTCTCGTAGCCCGCGTTCTCGTGGACCGTCACCTTGACGGTGGTCCCCGTCGCGGTCGCGGCGCCCTCTGCGCACGCGATGAAACGCCGGAGGACCTCTTGCTGGTAGCGCCGGTCGAGCGCGCGCACGCTGAAGCGGCCCACGGTGTGATCGGGGATCACGTTGGCTGCGCTACCGCCACCGGTGATGATGCCGTGAACGCGTGCGTCTGGACGCAGCTGCTGGCGCATCGCGTTCACGCTGTTGAACAGCTGGATGAGCCCGTCGAGCGCGTTGATGCCTTGGTCGGGCTGCGATGCGGCGTGCGCGGCCTTGCCGAAGTACTCGACGAGGACGCGGTTCGAAGCGAGCGAGTGACGACCCGCAAGGCTTCGCCCGGTCGTGGGATGGATCATCATCGCGGCGTCCACGTCGTCGAAGCCTCCGGCGCGCAGCAGCGCGACCTTGCCACCACCGCCTTCCTCCGCCGGCGTTCCGATCGCCGCCAGCGATCCATCGATCTCGCCGATGACCTCGCGCACCCCGAGCGCCGCGGCCGTGCCGATCATCGCGATCAGGTTGTGTCCGCAGCCGTGGCCGAGCTCGGCGAGCGCGTCGTACTCGGCCAGGATCGCGACGCGCGGCCCGCCGTTCTTCCCCGTTGCGTCGCCGCGATACGACGTCTCGACCCCGCGGTAGCCTCGCTGGACCTTGAATCCGTTCTTCTCGAGGAATTCGGCCAAGCGCGCGGCCGCCTGACGCTCCTCGTACGCGGTCTCCGGATTCGCGTGGATCGCCCGCGAGAGCTCGAAGAGCGCGTCGCGCCGCTGGTCGATCGCGTGGAGCGCGCGCTTCCGCAGAGCGCTGATATCGGGCACGTGCCCGATGCTAGCCAGCCGGCGCGACCGGCGCCGCCTGATGCCCGGCGATCATCGCAAGGATGATTCGGTCAAGCGAACGATCTGCCTCCTCGAAGAGCGACGCGGCCTGCCCGGACTCGAGCGAACGGCGCCGCGCGACATGCGCGATCTCCGCCATGAACCGAGCGCGGAAGTACAGGAACGCCTGCGTCGCCTCTCCGAGCGAGAGCCCGGCGCGCTTTGCCTCGACGCCGTACTCGCGGCCGAGGGATTCGGATTGCGAGAGGTAGTGCTCCTTTCCGGCGCGTCGCGCGGTGTCCAGGTGGCCGAGCAGCAGATCGCTCATGCGCACTCCGCGCTCGCGGAACCAGCGCAGCGAGCTCTCGTCGAAGCGCGTGTGCCAATCCTGGTCGCTGACATCGGTCCGCACGCGCCGACGAAACTCGGCCGCCACCTTGTCGGGCGTCTCGCCCATGGCGGTGAGCGACGGACGCTTGGCCGCACGCGGTCGCGGCAGGAGCGCGTCGATGGCGGAACGGAGGAATCGCCGGTGCCCGCCGGGGGTCGTGAAGACCTCGACCTTCCCGTTGTCAGCCCAGCGGCGCAGCGTGTCCGGATCGACGCCGAGCATCCGGCTGGCTTCGCCGAGCGTCAGCCAGTCGCCGCGTCTACTGGTCGCGGTCTGAGTCGGAATACCGTAAATCTAGGCGAAACTCGTGGCGAGCACGAGCGCGTCGTCTAGCGCGCTGCGGTGACCTGGAACCGCCGGCCGTCGGACTCGAAGGTCACGCGGTATTCGCCCACCGGCAGCTCAGCTCCCAGGTACTTCACGTAGATCCCGTACGCGTCGACGCTGCCGGTGAACACGCGCTCTGACGCCCCCGCCGTCGTCAGCGTCGCCGGTGCGCCGGGTCGTAGACCGTAGGCGATAACTGTGCTCCCCACGCCATCAGGCGAGCCGGGCGCGGCGACGATGCCCGGGTACTCGGACACCAGCGCCTCGACCCGATCGTTGAAGCGCCGTCCGAACGCGTCGTAATCGAAGCTTGGAGCGGCTTGCGCAAGGGCTCGCGCGAAGCTCTCTTCGGTACGCATCAGCCTCAGCGCTCGGTTGAGGGCCGGGAGCGTGATGTCGTCGATCAGGAACTGCGTTGCCAGTGACGCGACGTAGTACTGATAAAGGGCCTCGAGGCCCGTGCGCGCATTCCAGTCGCTTTGATCGGTGAGCTGCGCGAGCGACGGGAGTCGGTCGAGGTGAGCGCTCGACGCCGCGACGAGGAGAGCCTCCGTGCGGACCCAGCGTGGATCGGACTCCTCGAGGAAAGCCCAGCCTTCGTTGAGCCACGTCGGGACCGCGTCGATGTTGGCGGCGCCGACGAGGTTGCGCAGGAAGCGGTGAACGAGCTCGTGGCGCACGACCGGGCCCGTGTCCATCAGTCGCGCCTGCGACTGATCGAGCGCGATGATGTCGACCAGATCCAGATAGACCGCTTCGCTCTCTCGCACGACCGGCCCGGTCGAGAAGCCGCGGCCAAGCCACGACACCACCGTCACCAGGCTCCGCTCGGACCCGAGGTAGTAGACGCGGAACCGGCGGTCGCTCTCGGTCTGGAGCGCGTGTGACACGCGGTCCGCTTCGCGGTCCACCTCGTCGCGCGCGCGCTCGGTGCCTCCGGCCGCGCCGACCTCAACGTAGACATCGGCGGCGCGACCGCACGACACGTCGAAACGGATCCCCTGTATCTCGACGACCTTCGGGCACGTGACGGTCACGGCGAGCTGCGTCGTCGCGGGTCCGACCCGCGCGGTCACCGTCCCGGAGCCGCTGATCTCGCCGGCGTGGAACCCACCGCGCTCGTCCATCTTGCCGAGCCAGCTGGGCTCGATCGTCCAGCTCAGCCCGCCGCGGAGTGGCTGCCCGAACGGTGTGCGCGGGTGGAGCGTCTGGACTTCTTCCGGTTCGAGGGTGAGTGACCCTTCCTGGAACGTGACCGTGGCCCGGGCGACCTCGAGACCAGCGACGAGCCCGGCCGTCAGAACGGAAGCGCCGATGATCAGCTGCAGTGCTTTCACGACCTGGTCATGACATCGCGCGCCACGAGAGGCGGCTTGTCCTACGCGGGATCATTGGCCCGTCGCTGCGACCGATTCGTCACCGGTCGTCGCACCCGTGACCTCGTCCGCAGCGGGCTCGCGCACCGCGTAGTCGCGCAGCGGCGTGAACGTCGCGACCGCGGCGCTCGCGAGCGCCATTGCACCCGCCACCG
Organism: Chloroflexota bacterium; assembly: GCA_039934015.1. Taxonomy (GTDB): domain Bacteria; phylum Chloroflexota; class Limnocylindria; order P2-11E; family P2-11E; genus CF-39. The sequence goes on from JBDTMY010000109.1 coordinate 5,743, forward strand.
CGAAGGCGGCGGCACTCGACGCGACGAGGACGATCGCGGAGAGGACCGCAGGCGAGGCGCTGTTGGCGATCAGGACGACCGTGCGGAACGCGCCGTTAGCCCGACCACGCATGTTCGCGGGCACGTCGCGCTGCCGCGGGATGAAGGCGTAGATCATGAAGGCCTGCCATGCGATCTCTCGTCCGGTGAAGCACAGGATGATGATGCGCCAGTCGTTGGTGAACACCGCGGCGAGCGCCGCGAACCCCGACGCGAGGATGACCCCGATCATGCTGTGACCCATCGGCCGGTCGCGCGCCAGGCGCGGTGCGAGCAGCGAGCCGATGATCGTGAGTCCACCGCTCGCGGAGAGGGCCAGCCCGATGGTCACCTCGTCGAGATGGTGTTCCTCGCGCAGCACATAGAGGATGAGTACCCGCAGGCCGACGCCACCAAGATTCGCGATCGACATCGCGACCAGCAGCCACCGCAGCACCTTCATTCGCCACACGAAGGCGAAGCCGTCGCCGATCTCGTGGACAACGTTGCGCACGGTGAGTGGCGCGAGCTGCGCGGCGGAGATCTCGAGGATCGGCGGCATCCGGTAGAACACGGCGAGGGTCGGGAGGAACGCGAGCGCAGCGATCCACATCGCGCTGACCCCCCCGATGGCGGCGATCGCAAAGCCTCCCAGCGTCGGCCCGATGATCCGGGCGCCGCGGTCGGCCGCGAGGAAGATCGCGTTCGCATCCGTGAGCTCGCGCTCCTCGACCAGCGAGGGGACGACGCTGAAGTCGATCGTCACCCCCCACATGACCTCGACCGTGCCCAGCAGAAAGCCGATGACGTACAGGAGCTCGAGGGAGAACACCCCGCCGATGGCCGAAAGGGGGATTGCCGCGGTCAGCGCGATGCCCGCGAGGTCGCAGGCGATGAGCAGTCGGCGCTTGTCCACTCGGTCGATGAGTGCACCGGCGGGCGCGCCAAAGATGATGTACGGGACGGATTGGATCACGCGCAGGGTCGCCGCCGCCGCGATCGAGTGCGTCAGATCGAGCACCAGCAGCGGCAGGGCGAGCCTCGCCACCTCGTCCGCGATCGACCCTAGGCCGATCGCGGCGGTGAAGGCCGCGAACCACTTGTGACGGAGCGGCCCCTTGCGCATGGGCGGCGAGCATAAAAGCGAGCCCGCGGTCCGGCATGGCGCTTGCGAGCGTCTTAAGCGATCTAGCGAGAGGACCTAGTGAGAGGACCTAGCGAGAGGAGGTTCCAATGGGCCAAGTCAACGTAAATCCAGGCGGATCGTCAGACAGCGGCTTCGGTGCCGGCATGATCATCGGCATCATCCTGCTGATCCTGATCGTCCTCGTTCTCATCTTCTACGCGTGGCCGCAGATCTCCGGCGGCGGCGGCACGACGCCCCGTTCGCTCATCGACGCACTCAGCGGCACAGTCCTGGCCTGACCTGCCGCGGGGGG
>JBDTMY010000110.1:0-10114 GCA_039934015.1 Chloroflexota bacterium
GCCGCCATGAGCAGCGACTGATGGAACGGCCACGAGAGGTTCGTGAAGAAGCCGCGGACGACGAACAGTGATGCCGCCACGGTGAAGACCGGTGCGGCGACGATCAATGCGAGACACGTGCCGCTCGCGGAGAGTGCGAGCAGAACGGTGCGCGGACCGCCGAGTCGCCGTTCGAGGATCGGGACGACGAGGACCGTTGCGAGTGAGACGAGCTGGGTCGCCGCGTACCAGGGCCCGAGGTCGGCCTCGTTGACGCCGAAGCGCAGGCCGAACCAGAGCGGGAGGAGCTGCACCGCGATGCCGAGACCGAAGCCGAGGAACCCGATGCCCAGCGCGTACGTCGCGATCGCCGCTCGGGACCTGCGGGGCAGCCAGCCCGATGCCACGCGCGCAGCGCGGACGCTCGCGTCCTCGCGCAGCGCCACGAGCAGCGCCGCCGCGGCGATCGTCAGCGCGGCCATCGCAAGGTAGGGCAGGCGATAGCTCTCGAGCTCTCCCACACCGGAGCTGGTGCGGAGCAGTGTCGGCACGGCCGCGGCGATGGAGCCCACGGCGAGCGCGAGGCTCCAGAGCGCTTGGCTCGCCGCGAACACGCGCGTCCGTTGCACCTCGCTCGCTTTCTCCGCGAGCAGCGCGTCGAAGCTCGAGATCGTGAGCGCGCCGGCAGCGCCGTTCGCGAGACCGACGCCTCCGAGGATGCTCGCCGCGATGAGCCACCCGGGATCGGTCGTCGTGGCGAACACGAGGTAGCTCGGGAGCGGGATGAGCGTCCCCGCGATGAGAAAGCGCCGGCGGCCCCAGCGATCGGCTAAGACCCCCGAGAAGGCCACGATGGCCGACGTGACCAGCCCGGAGACCGTGTAGAGCAGGCCGATGAACGTCGGCTCGATGCCCGCCCGGACCAGGTAGAGCGGCAGGACGACGAGCAGGTAGCCCATCGGGATGGTCGAGACGAACGCGCTGGCGAGCAGCAGGCGCGTGCCGGGTGGGACGTATTCGCGCACGCGTAGCAGGCTAGCGTCGTCCGCATTGCGTACGCAGGGCACCGAGCGTTATCCTCGACGCACTTAGAACTTGTGAACCCCGGCCGGCGGAGCACGCCGTTCCATCGGCCGATTACGCGACCAACGGGGCGTTCGCCCCAGCACGGCGAGCATCCCCGCGTTCGCGCCACACGGAAAGGAACTTGAGATGCCCGACCCCCTCGTCGTGGGCCTTGCGGCCCTCGTCGGAGGCCTCGTCGGCTTCGCCGTTGCCCTCCTGGTACGCCGTTCCCTCGCGCTCGGCAGTGAAACAGCCGCGCGCGCGAACGGGGAGCGACTGGTCGCGGAGGCACGCGCGAAGCAGAAAGAGATCCTCCTCGAAGCCAAGGACGAAGCCATCAAGCTGGCCAAGACGGCCGAGACCGAGAACCGGGAGCGCCGCGCGGAGCTCCAGCGCTACGAGACCCGGATGGACAAGAAAGACGAACAGCTCGACCAGAAGCTCGCCGCCGTGGACCAGCGGGAGCGCCGCCTGGTCGAAAAGGAGCTGGAGCTCGAGGCCGAGCGGGAAAAGATCGTCCAGCTGCAGGCCGAGCAACGGATCGAGCTCGCCCGCGTAGCGGGTCTGTCGATGGACGAGGCGCGTGGCCTCCTCCTGAAGCGCGTCGAAGACGAGATGCGCGACATCACCAACCGCAGGGTGCACGACCTGGAGGTGGAGGCTCGCGAGACCGCCGACGCGAAGGCGCGCGAGATAATCACGATGGCGCTCCAGCGCTACGCCGCGGAGCACACCGCCGAGCACACTGTGACCGTCGTCGCGCTGCCCAGTGATGACATGAAGGGGCGGATCATCGGCCGCGAAGGCCGGAACATTCGGACCCTCGAGACCCTCACCGGGATCGACCTGATCATCGACGACACACCGGAGGCGGTCGTCGTCTCCGGCTTCGACCCGATCCGCCGCGAGGTGGCCAAGCGCGCACTCGAACGGCTCCTCGTGGACGGCCGCATCCACCCCGCCCGCATCGAAGAGATGGTCGCGAAGGCGAAGACCGAGATCGACCAGGTCATGAAGGAGGCCGCCGAGGCGGCGATGTACGAGGTCGGTCTGGCCGGCCTGCATCCCGACCTGATCCGCCTCCTCGGCCGCCTGCACTTCCGCACCTCATACGGACAGAACGTTCTCCGGCACTCGATCGAGGTCGCGCACGTCGCGGGCATGCTCGCATCGGAGACCGGCTACGACCCTCAGACGATGAAGCGCGCGGGCCTGCTGCACGACATCGGCAAGGCGATCGACCATGAGGTCGAGGGGCCGCACACGATCATCGGCGGCGAGCTCCTCAAGCGCTACGGATTCCCGCAGAACGTGATCGACGGCGTCGTCGGCCACCACGGCGACGTGGAACCCGTGACGATGATCGGCACGCTCATCTCGGCGGCCGACGCCATCAGCGCCGCGCGCCCCGGCGCCCGCAGCGAGATCGTCTCGAACTACCTGCAGCGTTTGCAGGAGCTCGAGAACGTCGCGAACAGCTTCCAGGGTGTCGAGAAGTCATTCGCGATCCAGGCGGGTCGCGAGATCCGCGTCATCGTGAAACCTGAGCAGATCGACGACCTCTCGACCGCGCGTCTGTCGCGCGATATCGCGCAAAAGATCCAGGAGTCGCTCCAGTACCCAGGTCAGATCAAGGTGACGGTCATCCGCGAGACGCGCGCGGTGGAGTACGCGAAGTAGGGTGCGTCGTCGCTATGGCGGCGAGCCCGACCGAAACCCGCTCTACGCGCGAAACCCCGTCCCTTCGGGACGGGGACCCGTCGCGCGCGGGGTCCCTCGGTCGGGCTCGCCTACACCTCCGTCCTCTAAGTCGTCCTCCGCGTGCTGGGTGTCGCGCTGATCCCTTGAAGATCCTTTTCGTCGGGGATGTCGTTGGGCGACCGGGGAGGAATGCGGTCGCGGCGCTTCTGCCGAAGATACGCGCCGAGCGTGGGATCGACTTCGCGATCGTGAACGGCGAGAACTCCGCGGGCGGCGCGGGTCTGACCGCGGACATCGCGCGAGAGCTCAACGCGCACGGCGCGGACGTCGTCACGAATGGGAACCACGTCTGGGACCAGCGCCAGTTCCTCAACGACATCGAGCTGCTCCCATTCGCGATCCGGCCGATCAATCTCGCGCCGGGGAATCCGGGCCGCGGCTGGGTCGTCATCAACGATGTCCTGGTCGTGAACGCGATCGGGCGCACATTCATGGCGCCGGCGGATGACCCCTTCCGCGCGATCGACGGTCTGCTCGAACAGCTCGGCCGGGACGCGCCGCGCGTGCGCGTGCTCGATTGGCACGCTGAAGCGACCAGCGAGAAGATCGCGATGGGCTGGCACCTCGACGGCCGCTTCTCGGCGGTCGTCGGATCGCACACGCACGTGCCGACGGCCGACCCGCGCGTGCTCCCGCAGGGCACCGCCCTCGTGACGGACACCGGTATGGTCGGGCCCCGCGACTCGGTGCTCGGCGTGGACAAGGACATCATCGTCGCGCGGTTCCGCGACGGACTGCCGCGACGCTTCGAGGTCGCGAGCGGTCCGGTCCAGTTCAACAGCGTCGTGATCGACGTCGACGAGTCGACGGGTCGCGCGCGTTCGATCGAGCGGCTCGACCTCCTGTTCGGGGAGGACTGAGGTCGAGCGTGAGCGCCGGCTATCCGATCGATCTTCATACCCATTCCATCGCGTCAGACGGCGCTCTCACCCCGACCGAGCTGATCGCGCGCGCGGCCGAACGCGGCGTGCGGATCCAGGCGCTTGCCGACCACGACTCGCTGCTCGGAGTGGCCGAAGCTGTCGTTGAGGGCGAGCGTCGCGGCATCCGCGTCATCCCGGCGACCGAGCTGAACACCGAATCGGAGTGGGGCGACGTGCACGTCCTGGCGTACTTCGTCGATCCGCACGACACCGTTCTGGAGGAGCGCCTGCGCTGGCTGCGGGAGAACCGCGGGCGGCGCATCGCGCTGATGGTCGAGAAGCTGAACGCCATCGGATACGCGGTCTCGCTCGAGCGCGTGCGCGAGATCGCACAGGGCGGCTCTCTCGGCCGACCGCATCTCGCGCAGGCGCTGTTCGAAGCGGGGCACGTGCCGACCTACGACAGCGCGTTCGACACGCTGATCAGCAAGGACTCCCCGGCGTATGTCTCGCGCGTTGGTCTAGCGCCACTGGAAGCGGTCGCGCTCGCGCGCAAGCACGGCGGCGTCCCGTCGCTCGCGCATCCGGGCACGGTCGTCGACCTCGAGCGTCTGCTGCCGCCGCTGGTCGAGGCCGGCCTGGGCGGCATCGAGTGCTATTACGGCTCACACACGCCGGCCTTCACCGCGTACTGCCTGCGTCTAGCCGTGCGCTACGGGCTCGTTCCGACCGGCGGCAGCGACTTCCACGGCCGCGGGGAGCACGGCACCGATCTCGGTGGCGTTTTCGTACCACCGGAGTGCATCGGAGCGTTGGAGGTCCGACGAGCGAGGGACTGAGCGGTACCATTCCACGGGCTGTGGAAGGGGAGAGCTGATGGCCGGCGCGCTGCGACCCGTCGTCCTCCTCATGCTTCTTGCGTCGCTCCTGTTCGTGGTGGACGGCGTCCTGGATGGCGTCTATCCGGGTGGTCCGGCGTGGTTCACCGGTAAGTACCAGAACCTCGCCGAGATCGCGTACGTGTTCGCGATCCTCAACACCCTGGTCGCGTACCTGGTCGCGCGTGGCAGCGAGCGCAGCCTCATGGCGCGCATCGGACTCTCCGCATTTTTCCTCGTCGAGCGGCCACTCACCGCCTTCGCGCTGGGTCCAAAGGAGCTTTCCGCTGTCGTCGTGCACATCGCGACGGCCGTGGTGGAGCTGGTGATCCTCGTCGCGGCGGTCCGCGTGTGGCGCCTTGGACACTCCGTCGGGGACGACGAGATGACCAGCCTTTTCGGCCTCCAAAGCTCTTCGCCGATGCCTGTTCCGGCGAGCGATCAGGACGAGCTGGGTCCGGGTGACGGCGCGGCGAGCCTGACGCGAAGGACGGCCTGGGTCCTCGGGGGCATCAGCATCGTGCTGGCGGCGGTCCTCGTCGCCGACGGCATCGTTTCGGGATTCGTTCCCGGCGGTCGCGAGTGGGGTCTCTCCGGTGACGCATCGGGCTGGCTGGTGTTTCTGTTCGCGATCGTCGTGCTGACCGTCGCCGCGCGCGCCGTTCACGGTGGGACGCTCGCACTCCGGCTGCTCCTCGCGACCGCGCTCCTTTTCGTCATCGAGCGCGCCTTCAGCCCATTCGCGCTGCGGGTCGTCGATCCCGTCGCGCTCGTGCTGCACGAGCTCGCGGCGTTCATCGCTCTCGCGCTCGCGCTCGCGTGCGCCCAAGCCATCAGGGGACAGCGCGCGAATCCGCAGAACGGCGTGTCGTCCTCCCTCGAAGCGGCCTGATCCCGCGTGACGACGGTCAAGGAGGCCGCGAGCCGCCTCGTGGAGCAGGTCGGTGGCGTCGTCGTCGGCAAGCGCCCCGCGACCGAGCAGCTCTTCGCCGCGCTCCTCGTCGAGGGGCACGTGCTGCTCGACGACGTACCCGGAGTGGGGAAGACCACCTTGGCGCGCGCGGTCGCGCGCTCGTTCGCCCTGTCTTTTCGGCGGATCCAGTGCACGCCGGATCTCGTGCCCTCGGACATCACCGGTGTCTCTATCTTCGATCAGCGCACGCAGACGTTCGAATACCGGCCCGGTCCGCTCATGGCGAACATCGTCCTCGTCGACGAGATCAACCGGGCGACCCCACGCGCGCAGTCGAGTCTCCTCGAGGCCATGCAGGAGCGGCAGGTCACGGTCGACGAGGCGACGCACGCGCTGCCTGAGCCGTTCTGCGTCATCGCGACGCAGAACCCGATCGAGCTCGAGGGAACGTTCCCGCTACCGGAGGCGCAGCTCGACCGGTTCCTGCTGATGCTCCAGCTTGGGTACCCGAACGCCGAGGAAGAGGACGAGATCCTGCGCGTGCATGGAGCCGGCACGGTGTCCACCGACGATCTGAGCCCGCTCTTCGATGCCGCCGCGCTGACGTCGCTCCGCGACGAAGTCCGCGCCGTGCGCGTGAGCGACGCCGTTCGCCGCTACGTCGCGGATGTCGTGCGCGCGACGCGAACGGCTGAAGGCGTGGAGCTCGGCGCGAGCCCGCGCGCCGCCCTCGCGCTGTATCGCGCGTCGCAGGCACATGCGGCCATCCGCGGGCGCGCGTACGTGCTGCCCGACGACGTGAAGGCACAGGCCTCGGCCGTACTGCGTCATCGCCTCTTCCTCATCGCGGACGCGCAGATGCGCGGGCGGACCGGCGCGGCCGTCGTCGCGGACGTGCTCGCACGGACGCCGGTGCCGGCGGAGGACGCGGCGCGCGCGGCGGGCTGAGATGACACGGTCCGGCCGCTTCGAGTGGCCGATCGTCCTCGCGATCGTGGTGGTCGCCGCGATCTCGCGATCACCAGCGCTCATCGTGCTGGGTGCCGGTGGGCTCGTCGTCTGGCTCGTCGTGTCGATCACCGGTCGCCTCGCCCTCGTCGGCCTGGAGACGCGTCTCAGCGTGTCGCCCGATCGGCTCGTCGCGGGCGAGCCGCTCGTCGCCACAGTGACGGTCATCAACCGCAAGCCGTTGCCACTGCCATGGCTCGATCTACGGTTGTTCCTGCCCGAGGGCATCGAGACGCCTGAGCCGACGCCAGGCCTCGCGCGCGGATGGGTCAACGCCGGCTTCGCGCCGCGTGGCCACGAGCGCCTCGTATTGCGTTTTCCACTCGCCGTCACGCAACGCGGCGCATACGCGATCGGTCCGATCCGACTGCGCGGCGGCGACTGGCTGGGCTTCACGGTCTCGGAGCGGACGGACGCCGCCGTTGTCCACGTCGTCGCGTACCCAGTGCCCCTTGCCGTGCGTGACCGGCAGCTGCCGTCACTCCGCCCGCTGGCGGAGCTCGCGGTGCGGCGCGGGCTGCTGCCCGATCCACTTCGCTTCCGCGGCGTGCGCGAGCATCGCAGCGGCGATCCGCGGAAGGAGATCCACTGGAAGGCGTCCGCACGGCTGCGGGAGCTTCAGACCAAGCTGTACGAGCCCGCGACGAGCCTGGACGCCGTGTTCCTCGTGAACGTCGCGTCGTACGAGCAGTACTGGATCCAAGCGGACCCCGAAGCGGTCGAGTACGTCGTCTCGGCCGCGGCCGACATGGTCCGCATCGCCGCGAACGCCGGCCGCCAGATCGGGCTGGTGACGAATGGACTCGACAATTTGACCCACGAACGTCCCCGCTCCGCGCTCGGCCGCGGTCCCCATTCGCTCACGCGAGCGCTCGAGATCCTCGCGCGCCTGGGTCCGTACGCCGCGAACTCACCCGAGGCCGTGTTCCTCGCGGAGCGTGGCCGGCTGCCCTGGGGCGCAACGCTCGTCGTCGTGACGCCAAAGATCACGACGGGTCTCGCCGGCGCGATGCTCGCGCTCCGGCGCTCGCACCACCGCGTCCTCGCCGTGAGCGTAGCGCCGGCGGACGACGAGCTCGCGGCGCATCTGCGCGCGCGCGGCGTGATCCTCGATGTCCTGCATCCCGCGGAGCTGCGTCGTGCGGGGTAGTGCCGCGGTCGCGGTCCTCATCGGCGCGCGCTGTTTCGTCGAGGCCGTCGCGTTCACTGCCATTGCCGCGCTCGCGCACGCTTTCACCACCGGGATCGCGCCGTTGCCGCTCGTTCCGTGGACGATGGTGCTGTTCGGCATCGGCGTGCTCCTCGCGACGATCCAGCGCGAGGTGAAGAGCGAGCGACGCGGGACGACGATCCTGGTGGTCACGCTCGCCGCGGGCGTGGCCTGGGGTCTCGTTCTTCCCGCGCGCGACCCCGACGGGCTCGCGGTGCTCACGCGAATGGTCGCGTTCGGGCTGATCGCCGAGGCCTTCCTGTGGCGGAACCTCTCGATCGCGCGCGGGGCGATCCGCTGGAACGACTCGCGCAACGCGCTGCTGTTCGCCGGCGCGTGCATCGGGTTCGTCGCCCTCGCGTCCGGGCCGATCGATCACGGACCGCTTCCGGTGCTGGCCCTCCTCGTCGTCGCGTTGTCCGGGCTCGCTCTCTCCCTGGCGCGCACCACCGAAGAGCTCGCACTGGCGCGTGGCACGCGGGGCGGCGCGCGAGCATCCTCCGCCACCGGCGTCAGCTTCGTCGTTGGCGTCGTCGCGATCCTCGCGGCCGCGTTCGTCCCCGTGGTGCAGGACGCGCTGTCGGCCTTTGGGACGGCGATCGAGCCGGCCTTCACGCGCATCCTGTACCTGGTCCTCCTGCCGCTGGGGTACATCGCGGCGTTCATCGTGGAGTTCCTCGCGCCGATCCTCGCGCGGTTCTGGACCCGCGATCCGCTCGTGATCCAACCGCGAACGCCCGCCGATGACGAAGAGATGCTCCGCCAGATCGAGCGCACGAGGCCGCTCGTATTCGGGGCGGCCGAGCTCCTCGTCGTGCTCGCCGCGGCGCTCGTCGCTCTGTTCCTCTTCGACCGCATGCTTCGCGAGCGACGGCTCGAGCTGCCCGAGGGCGTGACGCTCGAACGCGGCACGGCCGAAGGGTTCGGGTTCGGCGACATGCTGCGGCGACTGCGGCCGCGGCGCGGCCCTTCGCGTCAGGCGCCACGCGATGACGGCAGCTCAAGCGGCGCCCTCCGGGTTCTCTACTGGCGCTTCCTGACGCTCGCCGAGCACGCCGGCGTCGGGTGGCGCCACCCGCATGAGACGCCGGCGGAGCATCTGGCGCGCATCGCGACCGCCGACACGCGCTGGTCGGCGGGCGATCCGGTCGTGCACGCGTTCGAGGACCTGCGGTACGGCGAGGCCGCGCCCGACGCCGCGACGCTGGAGGGCGCGCGCGTCGCCCTGCGCACGCTGGAGGCGGCCCGACGCGCGTCATAGCCATCGTCGGTCCGACGGCCTCCGGGAAGAGCGCGCTCGCGCTGCGTGTCGCGGGGGCCATCGGCGGCGAGATCGTGTCCGCCGACTCCCGCCAGGTGTACCGCGGCATGGACATCGGCACCGCGAAACCGACGACCGAAGAGCGTGCGCGTGTGCCGCACCACCTCATCGACGTGGCCGATCCCGGCGAGCGCTACGACGTCTTCCGTTTTCAGGCTGACGCTCGTGCCGTCCTCGACGCCATCGGGTCGCGCGGTCGCGCCGCGGTCGTCGTCGGCGGCACCGGCCTGTACGTGCGCGCCCTACTTGACGGACTCGACCTCGCGTCCGTCCCGACCGACCCGGTGCTGCGCGCGCGGATCGAGGCCGAGGCAGAGCGTGATGGCGCCGATGCGCTCCACCGGCGCTTGCAGGAGCTCGATCCCAGGGCCGCCGCGCGGGTGGACGCGCGGAACATCCGGCGCGTCGTTCGCTACGTGGAGGCCGCGCTCCTCACCGGTGGACTCACCGCGAGCTGGCGCCGCGACGGTGCGATCCCCGCGCGCAGGATCGGTCTCGCGCCGCCGCGCGCGACGCTGATCAGCGCGATCGAGGCGCGCGTGCGGCGAATGGTGGACGCGGGCGTTCTTGAAGAGACCCGCGCGCTGCTGGCGCGAGTCCAGGATCCAACGTCGCCGAGCCTCACCGGGCATGGGTACGTCCACTGGTCCGCACACCTTCGCGGAGAGATCACGCTCGACGAGGCCGCTGAGCTGACCATTCGCGACACGCGACGTTACTCGCGGCGCCAGATGACGTGGTTCCGGCGTGACAGCGCGGTCCGGTGGATGGACCCGACGGCGGAGGATCCGCTGCCTGCGACACTGTCAGAGTGAAAGAGACCTCCGACCCGCCCGAGCGTGCGTATCTGGTCGGGCTCGACCAGCCGCGCGCGCGCTTCGATGCCGCGGATTCGCTCGAGGAGCTCGCGACGCTCGTGCAGGCCGCGGCCGGTGACGTCGCCGGTCGCGTGATCCAGCAGCGCCGCTCGCCCGACCCCAACACCTGGGTGGGGAAGGGCAAGCTCGCGGAGATCAGCGCTGAATGCACGCGTCTCGCGGCCGACCTCGTCGTCTGCGACGACGAGCTCTCTCCGCGTCAGCAGCGTGGCATCGAGGACGGCACCGGTCAGCGCGT
>JBDTMY010000111.1:0-2495 GCA_039934015.1 Chloroflexota bacterium
AGGCGATGGTGCAGACCGTCTGCAACGTCGTCGATTTCGACATGAACCTGCAGGCCGCGATCGAGGCGCCGCGCGTCATCTCGCGATCGTTCCCGTGGTCGTTCCACCCGCACGCCTACGAGCCCGGCGTGCTAACGGTCGAGGGTCGCATCAGCCGCGAGGTGCGCGACCGGCTCAGCGCGCTCGGTCACCTCATCCGCGACCTCCCGGACTTCACTCCCGCGGCCGCCGGCATGTGCGCGATCCGCCGGCTCGAGCCGGGAACGCTCGAAGGCGGCGCCGACCCGCGACGCGAGAGCTACGCCATCGGCTGGTAACGACGAGGGCCGGACTTTCGTCCGGCCCTCATTCGAAGCGAGTCAGCGGATTCCGACTAATCGTCGCCGCCCTGGTCGTCGTCGTCGTCGTTGTCGTCGTCGTTGTCGTTGTCGCCCTTGTCCTTCTTGTCCTTGTCGTTCTTGTTGTTGTCCCTGCCAGTCGGACCGCTGGTGATGATCTTCCCGTTGATGTAGATGTTGTCGATCACCGCGAGTCCGACGCCCTGGGTGTCGTTGTTCGCCGTGTCGGTCCCCTCGTCGTAGAGCACCGAGATCGAGACGATCTTGCTGCCGACGGGAATGACCGGGAATGACTCCGCGGGGTTCGTGACCTGGAACATCACGCGCGTCCATTGCGCCGGATCCTGCCCGGCGCCTGTGGGAGCGGTGTCGTTCGCGCAGCCACCCACGAAGTGAGACGTCTCCGCCGCGTCGCCGAGCTTGGCCACCACGTTGAAGCGCGGCGCGCCCGCGCCACAGTGACCGCCGTTCCGATATTCGAAGCCGAGCTGGAACGCCGCGTCTACCGTCATGCCTTTCACGCCCGTGATTCGCGCGCCAGCGGATGAGCAGTCGGCCGTCGGCCCGTTCTTCGAGAGCAGCAGTCCGGTGTGCGGATCGCCCGGCGTCGTCGCGTTCGGGCCGCCGTTGTCTGGCAGGCCCATGCCGCGGAGCCAGGCGGCGGTCACGATGCGGCTCCCGGCCGTACCACCGCATTGAGCGGCTGTTCCGACGAATTCGAAGGGCACAGCGCTTGGGCCGCTGCCGTTGTCAGCTGCGGCGCGCCCCGCTGGCATGAACGCGACGAGCGCCAGCACCGCAAGAAGCACGTAGAAACGCTTCATCTATCTCTCTCCACCCTTATTCGCAGTGCGAAACGAAGCAGCCGTCGTCGAATGGCATCACCTCCAGCCCGCCCGCTTGAAGGCCCCGTTCTATACCTACGGTCAAGCGCTTCTTACGGACCACTCACCGCCCGTCAGCGAGATGCCCGTACGCTTGCTCGGGGATGAACGAACAGGAGCGCGTCTGGCGCGAGGAATTCCCGATCACCCGCGACCTCGCCTACCTGAACAACTGCTCGCTGACACCGCTCCCGCGAACGGGTCGCGAGCGGATCGAGCGCTTCGCGCGCGAATGGACGGAGCTCGGCGGACGCGCCTGGTACGACCACTGGATCGGCGAATACGAGGCGCTCCGCGACGACCTCGCGCGGGTGCTCGGCGCGACGCGCGAAGAAGTCGCGATCGAGCCCAATGTCTCGGCCGGACTTGTCGGGATCGCGAGCACGCTCGACTACGCGAAGCGGCCGAAGGTCGTTGTCTCGGACCTCGACTTCCCGACCGATGGGCACGCGTTCCTTGCCGTCGCCGACCGCGGCGCGCGGGTGGAGTTCGTTCGCAGCCCGGACCGCGTGCGCATGCCCCTCGAGCTATTCGAGCGCGCCGTCGACGAAACGACCGCGGCCGTCTGCACCGGGCACGTGTACTTCACGACCGGCTGGATCCAGGACGTTCACGCGCTGGCGGAGATCTGTCATCGCAAGGGCGCGCTCCTCGTCGTCGACGCGTATCAGTCGATCGGCGCGTTCCCCTTCGACGTGCATGCGGCCGGGATCGACTACCTCGTCGGCGGAACGCTCAAGTGGCTGATGGGCGGTCCCGGCGTCGCGTTCCTCTACGCGCGGCGCGAGATCGCGGAGCGTGCGCGTCCGAGTGCGGTCGGTTGGTGGGGCGTAATGGATCCGTTCGCGTTCGACGTCGAGCATCTGGCGTACGGCACGGGCGCGCGGCGTTTCGAATACGGGACACCGGCGGTCGCCGCGATCTACGCCGCGCGTGCCGGGCTCGCGCTACTGGCCGAGGTCGGCGTGGCGACCGTGCGCGAGCGCCACATGCTGCTGTCGCAGCGCCTGGTCGACGGCGCCAGCGCGCAGGGCTGGACCGTTCGCTGCCCGCGCGAGGCGGCAGAGCGGACCGCCATCGTCACGCTGGAGCACCCCGATCCACAGCGCGTTGTCGATGTCCTCCGCACGCGCGGGCTCATCTGCGACAGTCGACCGGGTCTGGTCCGGCTATCGCCGCACTACTTCAACACCCTCGACGAGATGGACCGCGCGCTCGAGCTGCTCGCACCGCTGCGCGCGATGGCCGCGACCGCCTGAACGCGCCCCCCGAC
>JBDTMY010000112.1:0-4011 GCA_039934015.1 Chloroflexota bacterium
GGACCCGGAGCGGGAACGAAACTTGAAAAAGCACGTCAGCTCGGTGTCAAAGTGGTAGACGAAGAGACCTTCGACGCTATGCTCCGTTAGGCATTCAGGAAGGGGTTCAGAGACACTTGTATCAACCGCAAACGCAGACACGACCAGCGGCGACCGCCGCCTCCGCATCCGCGATGCACCCGGAGATGCCGGCGATCCCGCTGCCGCCGGAGCCTCAGACGATCGAACAGACCGGTCTGACGCTCGGCTTCCTCGCGGACCTCGCGCTGAAGACGCTCTATCTGCGCGGCCAGATGTCGATGGCGGACCTCGCGGGCGCGCTCGGTCTCGGCATCCAGGGCGTGACCGACAAGATCATGGATTTCCTGAAGGCCGAGCGTTTGGTCGAGATCCGCGGCGGCGCGGGGCTCTCGTCGGCGTCCTACCAGTTCGTCATCGTCGACCGCGGTTCGGAGAAGGCGCAGGAAGCGCTCGCGCGCAGCCAGTACGTCGGTAAGGCGCCGGTGCCGCTCGCGACCTACATCGCCGCGGTGCAGCGCCAGTCGATCTCGAACATCCATGTGACGCCCGAGGATCTCGCGCGCGCGTTCGCGCACATGGTCATCCCGCGCGAGACGCTCGCGCAGCTCGGGCCTGCCGTGAACTCCGGCAAGTCGATCTTCCTGTTCGGCCCTCCCGGCAACGGCAAGACCACGATCGCCGAGGTGCTCGTGTCGCTGCTGCGCGGCGAGGTCGTCCTGCCGTACGCGGTGGAGATCGATCAGCAGGTCATCAAGGTCTTCGATCAGGTCTACCACCGCCCGGTCATGGAGCAGGCGGCATCCGACCGGCTGCGCTTCGACCACCGCTGGATCATCAGCAAGCGGCCCATCGTCATGACCGGCGGCGAGCTCACGCTCGAAACGCTCGATCTCATCTACGACGAGACTTCGAAGTTCTACGAGGCGCCGTTCCAGATGAAGGCGAACGGCGGCATCTTCATGGTCGACGACTTCGGCCGCCAGCGCGTCTCGCCGAAGGACCTGCTCAACCGCTGGATCGTCCCGCTGGAGAAGCGCGTCGATTACCTGACGCTGCACACCGGCAAGAAGATCGAGATCCCGTTCGACATGCTGATCATCTTCTCGACGAACCTGGATCCGGCGGACCTCGTCGACGAGGCCTTCCTGCGGCGTATCCGCTACAAGATCGGCATCGAGGCGCCGACGGTCGCGCAGTACGAGGAGATCTTCAAGCGCATGTGCGCTCGAAAGAATATCGAGTACCGCGCCGAGTCGATGTCCCAGATCCTCTCGATCTACCGCACGAAGAACATCGGGCTACGTTCGTGCCATCCGCGCGACATCATCGAGCAGCTCATCGACACGGCGCGCTTCCTGGGCCAGCCGCCGGCGCTGACATCGCAGCTCGTCGAAATGGCGTGCGAGTCGTACTTCGTGTCGCTCGATCCGCGCGGCAACCCGAAGGACTGACCGCCCGCCACTAGATGGGACTCGGCGCGCTCAATGACGGCCTCGCCCCGACGCCGCCGATGGGCTGGAACTCGTGGAACCGCTTCGGCCCCTTCGTGTCCGATCAGCTGGTGCGTGAGACCGCCGACGCGCTGATCGAGAGCGGGATGCGCGATGCGGGTTACCGCTACGTCGTCGTGGACGACGCGTGGGAGGGAAGCCTCCGCGGTGACGACGGCAATCTCGAGCCGAACCTCTGGCGGTTCCCGAACATGCACGGCCTCGCTGCCTACCTGCACGCGCGAGAGCTGCGCTTCGGTCTCTACACCTGCGCCGGCGACCGCACCTGCCAGGGCTATCCCGGCAGCCGCGGGAAGGAGTTCGTCGACGCTCGCCGTTTTGCGTCCTGGGACGTGGACTTCATGAAGGTCGACTGGTGCCACGCGGATGGCCTCGACGCCCGCGCCGCGTACGCGACGTGGGCCGAAGCGATCCGCGCGACGCGGCGGCCGATGCTGCTCTCCATCTGTGAGTGGGGCCGCAACCGGCCATGGGAGTGGGCAGGCACCGCCGGCCATCTCTGGCGCACCTCGCATGACATCGCCGACCGCTGGGACAGCCTCGTCGACATCCTCGATCGTCAGGCCGCGCTGGCGGACTTCGCGGGGCCCGATCATTGGAACGACCCCGACATGCTCGAGGTGGGGAACGGTGGGATGACCGAGACGGAGTACCGCGCGCACTTCTCGCTGTGGGCGATCCTCGCCGCGCCACTCATGGCGGGGAACGACCTGCGCGCGATGACGGACGCGACGCGCGCGATCCTCACCGCGCCGGAGGTGATCGCCGTCGACCAGGACCCGCTCGGAAAGCAGGGTCTGCGCGTGCGGCAAGCGAACGGGATCGACGTGTGGGCGCGCGGGCTCGCCGACGGCGGCCGCGCGGTCGTTCTGCTGAACCGCGGCGAGACGGCGGCGCGCGGGGAGGTGACCTGGGATCTGCTCGGCGGCTCACCGTCGCATACCGCGCTGGTGCGCGATCTCTGGCAGCGTCAGGACGTCGGCACGCGCAACGAGGGCTACGACGTGACGCTGCCGCCGCACAGCGCGGTGATGCTGAAGGTGGTCCGGGCCTAACTGACCCTGCGGTCGTACATGCGGGCATGCGGCACGCTCGCGAGATCCTTCGGCACGACCCTGCGCAGCGCGCGCAGCGCGTGAACAACGAACTGGAAGAACAGCCGCTCGCGGGACCTCCAGTGGAGGCCGAACGATCCTCGCAGCGATGGCGGCAGGAGCCCCGCGGCGATGACATCCGTCGGCCAGTACATGGCCGTGGGCAGGAACGCGAAGGGATGCAGCACGCCGCGCGCGACGTCGCGACTCGTTGCGTTCGGAGCGACGGAGGTCGCGAGCATCTCGCGCTCGTAGCGCTCGAGCTCGCCGATCGTCGGCGGACACAGCTCGGCGGGCACTCCGAGGCCGGTCGCGAAGATCTTCGCCTCATCCCAGTAGCTCTGCCGGTCCAAGGCCGGGAGCCGGCCGGCGACGGCCTCGTACCAGCGCAGCGATGTGAGGACGAGCGTGGCCTGCACCCAGAGCAGCAGCAGTGGATCGCGGGCGGCGTAGCCACGTCCATCGGACGTCCGGCCCTTCACCCCGGCGTGCCGCCGGTCGATGCGCCTCATCGCGCGCTGCGCGCGTGGCGTGTCGCCGAAGACCGCGTCGAGTGTCGTGTTCAGCGTACGGTGGAGGCGTCCGAGCGGATCGAGGCGGAAGTCGGAGTGCTGGTCGACCCCGGCGGCGACGAGCGGATGCGCGATCTGCAGGAGCACCGCGGCGCTGCCTCCGAGAACGACGAAGAGCTCCCGGTTCAGCCGGCGCGCGACGGCATCGCGCGGAAGGATCCCGAAGTCGGGCACACGCCGCAGTGTGAGGCCCGCGCCTCCTAAACTGGACCAATGCCCATCGACCGCGCCACGATCGTTCACGTGGCCGACCTCGCGCGCATCGCGCTGACCGAAGACGAGATCGAGCGATTCACCCGACAGCTTTCGGTGGTGCTCGACGCGGTCGAGCGCCTGAAGACCGTCGACACCAGCGAGATCTCGCCGACCGCCTCGACGCTCCCGCTCATGGGGGTCCAGCGCGAGGACGTGGTCCGGCCCGGCCTCACGACCGAACAAGCGCTGGCGAATGCCCCGAAGGGCGGACGCGACGGCGAATTCTTCCGCGTCCAGGAGATCCTGGAGAGCCGATGAAGGAGTTGCCGCGCACGATCGTCGAGGCGGCTGCGCTGCTGCGCGGCCGCAAGACGAGCGCGGTCGAGCTCGCGGACCTCGCCCTTCGCGCGGCGCACCGCGACAGCTTCAACACCTGGCTGCTGCTGGCGGACGAACGCGCGAAGGCGCAGGCGCGCGCGGCCGACGAGCGTCTGCGCGCCGGCGATGCGCCGCTTCTGTGTGGCATCCCGTGGGCGTGCAAGGACATCATCGGCACCAAGGGCGTCGCGACGACGGCCGGCTCGAGGATCCTCGAAGGCTACGTGCCGCCGTATTCCG
>JBDTMY010000113.1:0-5740 GCA_039934015.1 Chloroflexota bacterium
CGCTCTGCTCGCTGAGCACGCCGAGCTGCCGCGATAGGTCGTGGAGCGATCGCTGTGTCACCCCGGTCTGCGTGAGCACTTGCTGCTCCGTCGTGCTCAGCGTCCGCTGTATCTCAATGCGCAGGTCTCCGAGCGCGCTCGCGTTGGTCGCCCGAAGCTCGTCGAGGCTGGCGCGCAGCAGGTCGAACGACGGCGCGAGATCGGCCGGCGCCGACGGTGCCGGCGAGGCCGGGGGCCAGCGGATCACGACGACGAGCAGCGCCGCCCCAGCAAGGGCGATCGCGAGAAGCGCGAGGACGACGACCGGCTCGACGAACATGCGTTCTAGTCTAGCCACGAGTCGCCCAATCGGCTACAACGCGCCGCGGTGGTGATCGAGTCGCCGCGCCGGCCCCTCGGCTTCGCGCAGAGCGTGATCTTCGGCTGCGGGAACTTCGGCGCCAACGTCGTCTACAGCTTCCTGAACGGCGCCGCGGGTCTCTATCTGAACCGCTATCCGGAGGTCCCGACTTGGGCCGTGGGACTGCTCGCGCAGGAGCGCTCGCTCGCCGGTGCCCTTGTGCAACCAATTGTGGGTGCGATGTCCGACCGGACCAGGACCCGATTCGGACGGCGACGACCCTACTTCGTGGTCGGCGTGGCTCTCACCGCCGCGTCTCTCATCTACCTCGCGGGCTTCCCGCCGATCATCCCGATGGTCCTGGTGCTCTCCATCAACGCGTTCTTCCTCAACGTCGCGGTCGATCCCTACCTGGCGCTTCTGGCCGACCTCGTGCCAATCGACCAACGCGGTCGGGTCGGCGCGCTCCTCGCGATCTTCAACATGCTCGGGCAGATCGCGGCGACGGTCGCCGCGCTCCTGTTGTGGGACCGCTCTCCGGAGCTGGTGTTCCTCATCGTCGCCGCGGCGCTGGTCGTCTCGTTCGGCATCACGACGATATTCATCAAGGAGCCGGATGCTCCGCCTCGGCCGAGCGAGCCCATGGCGATCGACGTCGGTGGCTACCTTCGCGACCTCGCTGGCCGCAGAGATCTCCTGCTCTATGTCGGAGCCGCCGCGCTCTACTGGATGGGCACCGGTGGCGTGCTGCCCTACCTCACGCGGTTCGGCGTGAGCGTGCTCGGTCTGAGCGAGGGCGAGTCGTTCCAGCTGATCCTTCCGGCGCTCGCCGGCACGATCATCGCTGCGGTACCGGCCGGCTATATCGCAGACCGACGCGGCAAGAAACCCGTGCTCGCGGTGGGTCTCTTCGCGTACTCGCTCGTCGCCCTCATCGCCTCTCAGGTCGCGACGCTGCCTCAGGCCCTGGTGGCGATGGGCGCGATCGGCCTCGCGAACGGCGTTTGGACAGCGCTCGCGGTGCCGCTCCTGGTCGATCTCGTACCGCAGGAGCGCGCGGCGGAGATGACCGGCCTCGGGTCCGCGGTATGGTCACTGGCCCAGCCCATCGGCGCGGTCGTCGCGGGCCTGCTCATCGCGTCCGCCGACAGCTACCGAGTCTCATTCGTCGGCGCGGCGGTGTTCATCTTCCTCTGCTTCGTCCTATTGCTCTTTGTGCGCGCACCCGGAGTGAAGCGCGCCTGACGGCCAGGTCAGGCTGTCCCTGCGCAAAGACAGTCGCGGGCCGATGGAACCGTCGTGCGAGCAGGTTGTATTGACGGCAGGTGGCGTGGGCCGCGTCGCCAATCCACACCACAACGGAGGTAGGCATGCGCTCACTCACGATCCTCGTCGCGCTCATCGCGCTTTCGCTCGGTGCCTTCACGACCCCGGCGCTCGCCGGCGGCTGGGCGGTCACGACGTTCGACGAGCTGCCCGCTCAGTTCGTGTCCGGCCAGGAGTACAAGCTCGGCTACATGATCCGGCAGCACGGCGAGACTCCGATCAATGTCGACAAGACGGAGATCCTCGCGGTCGCGGCGTCCGGCAGGACGCTCTCGTTCCCCGGCAAGTCCGACGGCGCCGTAGGTCACTACGTCGCGACGGTCTTCTTCCCCGCGGGCGGGACCTACACCTGGAGAGTCACTCAGGGCGATTTCGCACCCCAGGAGCTCGCCACGGTTTCCGTTCTCGCTGCGGGCGGTACCTCGACTGCCGACAAGAAGTCGGCTACCGACAATAGTGCCGCTGAGAAGACGGTTCCGGCCGACAAGGTAGCTGCCGCCGAGAAGGCAGCGGCTGCAGACAAGGCCGCCGCAGCCGAGAAGGCCGCGGCCGCGGAAAAGGCCGCTGCAGCGGGCACGGCGTCTACTGACAAGACGACGACGATCGCGGCTGCGCCGGCGTCGGCGCCTGCGAGCCAGAGCGGCGATCCACTACGGAACGCGTTGCCTTTCGCAGCTGCGGCTGCCGCAGCGATGTTCGTCTGGAGACTCGTATCGCTGCTGCGTAATGTGCGTCGCGCTCGAGCGACCGCCTAAGTCGCGTGATCAGGTCGATCGCGGAGCTCGCCGCCTACGGGACGTTCGCCGTGCTGCTGACAGCGGCGAGCCTGGCTCCCGAGACAGGGGCGGCGGGCTCCGCAGCGACCGTGAGTGGTTCAGCGCAAGAGCGTTCCGCCGCGACACGCGAACGCGGCGCTCTGCTTTTCGCGACGAAGGGCTGCATCGGATGCCATGTCCACTCCTACATCCCCACCTCACGGATGAGCGTGGGTCCGGATCTCTCCACCGTGGCCGAGCGCGCCGGCGGGCGGGTCGCGGGGCTGGACGCCCGCGCGTACATCACGCAGTCGCTCCGAGATCCGCGCGCGTTCGCGGCGCCAGGCTACGAGGCGCGGATGCCCGATCTCAAGCTGAGCGTCGAGGAGGTCGAGTCCCTCACTGCTTTCCTTCTCGGGCCGGCGCGCTGATACCGATTTCGGATGCTGTCTCTGCGCAGAGACGCTCTCAGCGGATCGTGAGCGAGCTCGGGCAGATCTGGTGGTAGGGACACTGCTGGCAGGTCTTCACGCCTCTGACCGGCGCCGCCGCAAAGTTCTTCGCGCGGATCTTCCCCGCCGTGCTCGTCACGAGGGCGCGGACCACGCCCATATCGGCCTCGCTGGGCCGGATGACCCCTCGCTCCCCGGTCTCGAGGAAATGGAGCGCGGCCTCCGCGGGTCGCGTGCCGTACATCTTTTCGTGGGCGAGCGCGTAGAGCCGCAGCTGTAGATCCTGATTGGCGGCCTGCTGTGGCTTGTCGCTTCCCTCGTCGATCGCGGTGGACTTGTAGTCGACGATGCTCGCGCCTTCGGCCGTCTGGTCGACGCGATCCCATTGCCCGACCACGCGGTCGTGACCAAGCATGAATGAGAAGCGCTGCTCGACCAGATCCGGGGCTGGCTGCGTCTGCTCGTCGTCGTGGAAGCGCCGCAGTGCGTCGAGCCCGGCCTGGAATCGTTCGGTCTCGTGCTCGGGGCTGATGAAGCCCTCGGCGAGCCAGGAAGAACGAAAGGTCGCCTGGAGATCGGCGAGGGTCGGCCGATCTCCCTCGCGCTTCCTGCGGAGGTAGTCGCGGATGGCCTGATGCAGCGCCTTGCCATAGATCATCCGTGGCGAGTCGAGGACCGGGATGCCCAGGACGTGTTTGAAGCGGTAGAGGAGCGGGCAGCGACGGTAGTCGTCGATCTCCGTGTACGAGATCGTGAGCACGTCGTCCGGTCCGAGACGCGGCAGTGGAGTGTCGGCATCCTCGGCAGGTACTTGGAAACCCTGCAGTTCCTCGTAGGCCGCGAGCCGCGCCGAGATCCGCTCGGGCTGGCGGCCAAGCGCCTCGCCAATGAAGCGGCTGGGCCGGAACGCCCGGGTCCCCCCGTAGTCGACCGCGCTGGTGAAATAGAAGGTGTCCTTCGCCCTGGTCATCGCGACGTACGCCAGCCGTCGCTCCTCGGCGATGTGGTTCTCGCGCGAGGGTGGCGGTGACTTCGCGAGCGCCTCGGGGAGCGGCAGCGCGGCCGCCCGCATCGAGCCGGGGATCCGTTCGTCGGTGCAGTGGACCAGGAACACCACCGGGAACTCGAGGCCCTTCGCCTTATGGACCGAGAGCACGTTCACGCGCTCGGTCGACGCCTCGAAGTCGGCGGCCACCGGATCGTCCCCCGCTTCGCGCAGCAGCTCGAGGTAGGGCACGAAGAACGACGCGCGGTCGGTGGGCAGTGTTCGCGCGGCCGAGTGGACCAGGCGGAAGAATTTCGCGACGTTCTGCCCCTGCTCCTCCGCGAGCGCCGAGTCCGGCTCCAGATAGCGGGCGAGGAGCTTCGAGCGCTCGAGGAACTCGTAAAGGAGCTCCGCGGTCGTGAGCTCGGACGCGCGCTGCGCGTAGCTCGCGAGGTCGTCGCACAGCGACTTCGCGGCGGCGACCGCTTCATCCGAGAACCCCGACTCCGCGCGCGCGACCTCTTCGAAGACGTCCCGAAGCGGGCGCTGCCGCCGGCCACTTGCCTCCGCCGCGCGCGCGAGCTCACCTGCGGGGAAGGCGTAGAGGGACGAGACGGCGAGGTTGTAGACGTGACGTGAATCGGAGGGCAGCGCGACCGCCGACAGGAACGAGATCAGGAGGCGGATCTCCGGACGCTCGTAGAGCTGTCCCCCACCGGAGAAGTGCGCGGGGATCTGCCGGCGCGCCAGTGCATTGAGGAACTGCGCCGCGTCGCTGTTGTTCCGGACGAGGATCGCGAAGTCCCCGTAGCGGCGCTGATGGCGGAGGGCCTCGCGTGCGATCACGTCCGCGACCTGCTCCGCCTCGTCGCCCCCGCTGACCTTCTGGATGTGGTCGACCTCGACCTCGGCGGCCTCGGTACGGCCCTGGAGCCGCTTGTCGATGCCGAGCCGTGTCTCGAGACGATCGGGGTTGTGTTGGATCAGGCGATACGCGGCGTCGAGCAGGCCCTGCGACGAGCGGCGGTTCTGGACGAGCGTGACGATCGCGGCGTCGGGGTATTCGGCTCGGAAGGCGTCGAAGTTCCCGAGCGTCGCGCCGCGCCAGGCGAAGATGGACTGATCGTCGTCACCGACGGCGGTGATGTTCCGGTGCGGCTCGACGAGGAGGCGCAGCAGCTTGAACTGCGCGTCGTTCGTGTCCTGGAACTCGTCGACGAGCACGTAGCGATAGCGGTTCTGCAGGCGGCGCGCGGCGGCCGGATGGTCGCGCAGCAGCCGCAGGCAGAGCGCGATCTGGTCGCCGAAGTCGATGACGCCCTTCTTCTCCTTCAGCGCCGTGTACCCCCGGTAGACCGCGGCGAGCTCCTCCTGGGCATCGGCCTCGTCCGCGCGCACGTCGGCGTCGATCCCATCCCCCACCGCCTCGCGCAGCTTGCTCGCGTGCGCGGCGTACTGCTCGGGCGACACGTCCTCGTCGCGCGCTCGCCCGAATAGATCGAGCAGGGCGCGCACGTACTCGAGCGGATCGCCGGCGGGGCGGTAGCGCCGCAGTGGAAGCTCGTACAGGTGCTCGCGAACGAAGATCACCTGCTCGGCGCTCGAGAGAACGCGGAGCTCGCCCGAGCGCCCGAGCTCCAGCGCGAATTCGCGGAACACCTCGTCGCCGAAGCCGTGGAAGGTCTTGATCGCGGCGTCGTTCAGTCCGAGCGGCGTATTGATGTCGACGCGCTCCTGCATCCCGGCCGCGGCCTTCTCGGTGAAGGTCACGGCGAGGATCTCGTGGGGCTTCGCGGCGCGCGATTCGATGAGGTGCACGACGCGCGCGGTGAGGACATGCGTCTTGCCCGTGCCGGCGCCGGCGACGATGAGCAGCGGCCCG
>JBDTMY010000114.1:0-9717 GCA_039934015.1 Chloroflexota bacterium
GTCCTTGATGACCCAGGCGCCGGCCGGTCGTGCCGAGAGGCCAAATCCGCTCCACCGTTCCCCTGCTAGATCGTGAGCTCGAGACCTTCACGCGCGACGACGACCTCGAGACCGGCGCGCCGCTCGCTCGCCCGCCGCTGCGCGTCACGACCGATCTGATCGAGCGCGTCGTCGCTGCGGTCGGGATCGTGGTGATACAGCACCAGCCGTCCGACTCGAGCCTTCACCGCGACCTCTATCGCCGCATCGACCGTCGAGTGGCCCCAGGTCGCTTTGAAATCGCTCTGGAGGAACTGGGCGTCGTGGATGAGCGTGTTCGTGTCGGCGGCCAGCGTGATCACCGGATTCGCCTTGCCCGAGAACGCGTCTTCGGTGTCGGTCGCATACACGAGCGAGCGCCCATCCGCCTCGATGCGGTACGCGAGAGCGGGCGCCGGATGGAAGATCGTTGACGAGCGCACGCGAAAGGGCCCGACGCGCTCATCCGATCCATCGGTCATCTCGTCGATCGTCAGCTTCACCGGAAGATCGTCGATGTCCACCGGAAAGAACGGATCGTCCATGCCCATGCCGAGCAGGTCCTTCATGGTGCGCGACTGCTTCGGCCCGATGATCCGCATGCGGCTCTCCGGGTCGTACGCCGGGCGGAAGAACGGGATGCCCTGGATGTGGTCCCAATGAAGATGCGAGAGGAGCAGATCCACGTCGAAAGGGCGTTCGCTGCCGCCGTTCATCATCGCGATCCCGAGCTCGCGAAGTCCGGTGCCGGCGTCGAGGACCAGGAGCTTGCCGCTCGAGTCGCGCACCTCGACGCAGGCGGTATTGCCGCCGTAGCGCACCGTGTTCGGACCGGGCGTCGGGATCGAGCCGCGCGTGCCCCAAAAACGGATCTTCACGACGTCGCCGCCTGCTGGGCGGCGCGGTCGCGCTCCGAGAGCCCGGCCGCCTCCTGGATGGTCCCCATACCTTCGTCACCCGGCTGCGGCCAGGTATGTTTCAGCGCGGCGAGAGCCGCCTCGAGATGGGGCCGCGCGGCGTGCACCGCGACCATTACTTTCGGATCCAGGTGGTCGCCCGCCATGCTGTCCATGATCTCGAGCGTCTTCTCGAGCGGATACGCCGGCTTGTAGTAGCGCGGCGCGGTGAGCGCGTCGAAGACATCGGCCGCCGCCACGATGCGCGCGCCCAGCACGATCTCGTCGGCCGCGAGACCCCTGGGGTAGCCCTTGCCGTCCATGCGTTCGTGGTGCTGCGAGGCGATCACCGGGACCTCGCGCATATCCCGAGGGAACTCCAGGTGCGCGAGGAACTCGCCGGTCTTCTCGGCGTGCGCCTTCATGTACGCGAATTCGGCGTCGTCGAGCTTTCCGGGCTTCTGCAGGAACTTGTCGCGCACCGCGATCTTCCCGTAATCGTGCAGCAGCGCGGCCGCGCGGAGCTTCTCGAGATCCTTTCCCTTCTGGCCCATGGCGCGGCCGATCACATCCGCGTAGCGCGTGACGCGCTGGCTGTGTCCGGCGGTCTGCTGGTCGCGGGCGTCGATGGTCATCGCGAGCGTTTCCATCAGTGTTTGCCACAGCTGCCGCTGCTCGGCCACGAGCTGCGCGTTCTCGACGGCCACCGCCGCCGACGCGGCCAGAGATGCGAGCGTCTCCTCGTCGGCTGCCGTGAACGCGCCGCCACCATGTTTGTTGACGGCCTGGAACACACCGATGACCCGGCCTTCCAGTCCGGTCATGGGATAGGTCAGCAGACTCTTCGTTTGGTAGCCGGTCTGCTGGTCGGGCTCTGGATTGAAGCGCGGATCCGCGTACGCGTCCGGGATGTTGATGACCTCGCCGGTCTGCGCGACGGTGCCCGCGAGCCCGGTGCCGAGTGGGATGCGGATCTCGCTCGTGCCGAGCGCGACTCGCGACCACAGCTCGGCGCGGTCGTGGTCGACGATGAAGATCGTCGCCCGGTCCGCGGCCAAGAGCTCGCGCGTCGCCTCGGCCATGAGATGCAACAGCGAGCCGAGGTCCGTCACGGACATGAGGCGGCGGGTAACGTCGAGGATGACCTCGAGCCGATGGCCTGCCGTACGCCGGCGGTCCGCGGCGCGGCGATCGGCGGGCCGGCCACTCATTCCGCCGACGTGATCCGCTCGGCAACGGGCGCGATCGTCTCGGCTATCTGCTCGAGCAGCATCTGATCGCGGCGCTCGAAGGTTCCGTTGCGCTTGTTGAGGACCTGGATGATGGCGACGGGCTTGCCCTGGCTGCCCCACACCGGAACGACCAGGACGTTCAGCGTCCTGAACCCGGTGCGCATGTCGACCTTCCGGTCGAAGCGGGGATCGGCATACGCGTCCGGGACGTTGATCGTCTCGCCGCTTAGCGCCGACTGCCCGGCGAGACCCTGTCCGAGCGGCATGCGGATCTCGGTCGTGGTCCGCTGCGCCACCCGAGCCCAGATCTCCTGCTTCGCCTGATCGACGATGTAGAAGGTGCAGCGCTCGGCGTCGACCGCCTGCGAGCAGAGCTCCACCAGGCCACGCAGATACGCTTCGCGGTCTCGTTGCACCGACAGGTGCCCGAGCTTGACCAGGATGAGCGCGACCTTGTCGTCAAGCACGTCGATCAATGGAACCCGGCTACCGCTACCGTCGTGACCCTGACTTGAGGCGCGGTCGCCGCGTTCGGATTCTCGAGCGCGCCGATGCGGTTGATCTGAAAGCAGGCCACGGGCTCCGCGCGGCCCCGCACCTGGATCGCGCCGAGATCCAGGCAGTCGACATCATCGCCGAGCTCACTCAGCGTCTCGGCGCTGCACGCGACCTGGTCGCGGCGCGCGATGTCCGCCGACGTGAGACGTGAGGCGACGTTCGCCGTGTCGCCGATGACCGTGTACTCCATGCGACCCATCGCTCCCAGAAAGCCCGCGACGACGTACCCGGTATTGATGCCGAAGCCGAACGAGACATCGGGCCCGCCCTTCGCGCGCTCCGACTGGATCCACTTCTGCATCTCCAGCGCGCATTCGACAGCTTTGCGCGCCTCGTCGGCAACTTCGATCGGCGCGCCCCAGATGACCATGATGTTGTCGCCGTTGTACTTGTTCACAGTGCCTTCGTAGCGGTTGATGATGTTCACCATACCGTCGAAGTAGCGGTTCAGGTGCCCGAGCAGGACGGCCGGGGTCATTCCCTCCGAGATCGTGGTGAATCCGCGGATGTCGCCGAAGAGGACGGTCACGCGCCGGTCCTCGCCGCCGAGGGCGAGCTTGCCGGTCTCCTCACGGTCCATGATCGTGCGCGCGACGGCCGGCGTGACGAAGCGCCCGAAGGTGCTCTGCGTGCGCGACACGGCGAGCTGCTCCTCGAACAGCAGGTAGCCCAGCCCGATCACCCACCAGAACGCCGACGGTATGACGTAGCCGATCGAGGGCACTTCGACCGCCCCATTCCCGATGGCGCCCTGGGTCTGGTTCGCGAACAGGACGTAGGCCCCGGCGATATACGTGACGAACACCCCCAGGGCGGCCAGGAAGCCCCACAGGCGCCAGCGCACGATGAGGAGCATGCCCGCCAGCGTCACGATCAGGAGCTGGACCAGCGTGGTGAAGAAGCCCTGCTTCAGCACCGGGTAGCGGTTGGTGAAGATCGACTGCGCCGTGTTGGCCCAGATCTCCACGCCGAACATCTTGCGTCCGACGCTGTTGGGGACGGGGTAGTCGTCAGGCACCGCGGAGACCGAGTGGAACCCGACGAAGACCGTTCGTCCGACGAGCAGCTCCCGTGGCACCGCGCCGGCGATCACATCCTTCATCGAGACGACGCAGAACTCACCCGGGACCTTGCAGAAACCGAGCTTCTGCTGCTCGGTCGTGGTGGTCGCGGGCTTCGACGCGTAGTACACGGCCATGCCGCCGGCTTGATCGAGTGGCATGACGCGCTCCCCGAGCGGCGCGGGGATCACCAGCCGATCGCCGGAGATCGTTGCTTTGGAGAGGTCGGCGCGCACCTGTCGCGCGGCTGCTAGGAGCGACAGCGCGTAGTACGTCGTCCCGTCCGGTCCCTCGATGCGCAGCTGCGCGTCACGAACGCGTCCGTCCGGGTCGGCGTTGACGTTCACCGAGCCGAGGCCGGCCGCGGCCGCGCTCAGCTGCGTGATCGGGAGCTGCAGCACCGCGAACTTCCTGGAGTGGTCCGTGAGAACGGCGTCGCCGGCCCCCTGCATCGCGAGGATCACGTTACCGGCGTCCTTGATCGCCGCCGCCAGCAGGGCGTCGTCCTCGGGGCTCGGCGAGCGGTCGTAGAAGCTGATGTCCATCGCGATCACGGTCGGGTTGTGCGGTCGCAGGGCCTGGATCAGGTCGGCGTAGGCCCGTCGCGGCAGCGGGTAGACGTCGTATTTGCTGATGGTCAGGTCGTCGACCGCCACAATCGTGATCTGGTTCTTCACCTGGGCGGGCGAGATGTCGATCGCTTTGTCGTAGATCGCCGTCTGGAGCGTCGTGTCCAGGGCCTGGGTGAGGAGCGCGAGAGCGCCGAACAGGACGGCGAGCGCAGCGAGTCCTGCGACGACGGCGCGCTGACGCCTTTGGCGCTTCGAAAACACCCTTCCCCGCCTCTTTCCTGCCCGCCGCGGCGGGTCCGGCTCAGATTATGGGCTTGCCCGCGCGTGCGAGCACGCTTTGCAAGACGGTTATCGAGCGCTCGTAATCGGAGAGGGACAGGCGTTCCATGGGGGTGTGGTCGTACCGGGAGTCACCGGGGCCGTACGCGACCATCGGGCAGCCCCAGGCGGGTGCGAGGATGTTCATGTCGCTCGTGCCGCTCTTCACCTTGAAGGTCGTCTTGCCGCCGGCGGCCGCGATCGCGCCCACGAACGCGCGCGCGAGCGGTGTGGTGCGCGGCGTTCGGGCCGGCTCCTCCGCTCCGATGCGCTCGATCTCGATGGCAGCCTCGCCCACATGCTCCGCGGCGACCCGGCGGAGCTCGGCTTCGAGCTCCGCGGTCGTTGTGCCCGGCGGGATGCGGTAGCCGACGCGCAGCTCAGCGCGCTCGACGAGTCCGTCGCCCGTGCCACCGGTCATGCCTTCGAGACGGCAGTCGAGTCTCGCGAAGCCATCGGTCTCCCCGGTCCGTCGCTGCGCGGCGGCGCGCACGGTCGACCAGAGCGCGAGCGCCTCTTCGCTGCAGGTCATCCCGGGAGCCGCGCCGTGCCGCGCCGAGCGCGACAGCGCGACGCGCATGGCGAGCCGTCCCTTGTACGCGATGGTCACCGCGTCCCAACCGGACGGCTCGCCGATGACGCACCAGTCCGGCGCGGCGAGCGTCGCGCGATGACGCGCACCCGCGCTCGTCGGCGATTCCTCTTCGACCGCGCCGACGACCGTGACGCGCACCCCGGCGACGCGCTTGGTGGCCGCGGCGACGAACGCCGCGAGCGGTCCCTTCGCATCGACCGCGCCGCGCCCGACCAGCTCGCCGTCGTCGATGCGGACCGCGATCTCACCGGGGACCGTGTCGATATGGCCGAGCAGGACGACGTGCGTCGGCCCCTCGCCGATCTCACCGACCGCGTTGCCCGCGTCGTCGACCGTCGCGCGAAAGCCACGTTCTGCCATGCGCGCCACGAGCCACTCGACGGCCTCGCCTTCGTGCCGGCTGGTGCTCGGGATCGCGACGAGCCCGCGGACCAGCTCGATGTCGGGCTCTATGCGAGCACCTTGGCGGTCGCGGCGAGGACGCGGTCGACCTCGGCGGCGCTGATCACGAGCGGCGGCAGGTAGCGCACGACGGTCGGCCCCGCGCCGAGCGCGAGGACGGCCTCGTCCTGCAGAGCCTTCAGCGTGGGACCAGCGTTCTCCTTCAGCTCGATACCGACGAGCAGCCCCAGCCCACGGACCTCGCGCACCTTGTCGGTGCGCATCGCGCGCAGCCCGGCGAGCAGCTGCGCGCCGCGCTCGCGCGCGCGTGTGGCGAGGTCGAGGCGCCGCATCTCGCCGACCGCCGCGATGGCCGCGGCGCAGGCGAGCGGGTTGCCGCCGAAGGTCGACGAGTGCGACCGCTTCGGCAGGTCGCCCACCGCTCGCGAGAAGGCGATGGCGCCCATCGGCAGCCCGCCCGCGATCGACTTGGCAAGACAAAGGATGTCGGGCACGACCTCGTACTGCTCGAGGGCGAACATCGTGCCGGTCCGGCAGAAGCCCGTCTGCACCTCGTCGAACACGAGGAGCGCGCCACGCTCGCGGCAGAGGCGCGCGGCCTCCTCGATGAACTCGCCCATCGCCGGGCGCACGCCGCCCTCGCCCTGCACGAGCTCCACGATGAACGCGGCCGTCTCGGTCGTGATGGCCGCGTCGAGCGCCTCCGTCTTGTTGAACGGGATGTGCGAGAAGCCGGGCACGAGCGGCCCGAAGACATCGCGGTACTCGGGGCCCCAGGTCGCGGACAGCGCGCCCAGCGTCTTGCCGTGGAAGCCGCGCATCGTCGCGACCACGCCCGGCCGTTTCGTGGCGGCGCGCGCGAACTTGAGCGCGCCCTCAACGGCTTCGGTGCCGCTGTTGCAGAGGAACATGCGGTCGAGCGACGCCGGCAAGAGCGAGGCGAGCACGTCATAGAGCTCTGCGCGACGGTCGTTGTAGAAGAGCTCCGTGCAGGAAGCCAGCGTCCGCGCCTGCGCCGCGATCGCGTCGGCCACCGCGGCGTTGCCGTGACCGAGATTTGCGGAGCCCTGCCCACCGACGCAGTCGATGAACTCGCGGCCGTCCTCGTCGTACAGGAGCGCGCCGTCGCCGCGCACGATCACGAGGGGCCGCTTGGTGTACAGGCCCGAGGTGTGCGCGTCCTCCCGGCCGACGGAGGAGCGCCGCTGCACCGTCATCCCTGGATCACCGTGCGGACCCGTGGATCGCCCGACGCGCTGCGGATGACGACCTCGCCGACACCGCCCTCGATCGCCTCGCGCGCCGCGAGGATCTTCTTCTTCATCCGACCCTGCGCGAGCTTCTCGGCCTCATCGAGCGTCGCCTCGGGGACGAGCGACGAGGGATCGCTCGGATCCCGCAGCAGACCGGGCACGTTCGTGAGTATGAGCAGGGCGTCAGCGTCGATCGCGACCGCGATCCGTGCCGCTACGCGATCGCCGTCGACGTTGAGCGCCTCGTTCTCGGTGGAGAGCGCGAGCGGAGCGATGACCGGCACGCGGCCGGGTGCGATGAACTGCGTCAGCAGCGGGAGGTTCACCGCTTCCACGGTGCCGGTGTAGTCGTCGCGAAGCAGCAGCGTCTTGCCGTCCTTGACCGAGCGCACGTCCTTGCGCTTCGCGACCAAGAGACGGCCCGAGATGCCGGACAGCCCGATCGCGTCGACGCCGCGCTGCTGCAGCTTCTCGACGTACAGGAAGTTCTCGACGCCGAGCGCGGCCATCGCGAACACCTCGAGCGTCCGGCGATCGGTGCGCCGGCTGGTGTGCCCCGACGGCGAGGTGATCGTCTCCTGCGGGACACCGAGCGCGGCGGCGATGCGGTCCGTCTCCGCCGACGCGCCGTGCACCAGGACGATCTCGTCCTGACGGGCGACCTCGGCCACGAGCGTGGCGACCGCGTCGCGGTCGACGCCCTTTGATCCACCGGCTTTGATGACCGCTCGCAGCGTCATGGATGCAGCCCAACGAAGCCGAGACCGGCATCCTCGGGCAGTCCGCACGCGACGTTCATCGCCTGGATACCGTTGCCCGCGGCACCTTTTACGAGGTTGTCGATCGCGCAGAGCGCGACGACGCGATCGCCGCGCGGGTCGGCGGCGAATCCGATATCGGCGAAGTTCGTTCCCGCGAGGAGCTTCGGCTCCGGATAACGGAAGATGCCGCTCCGCTCC
Organism: Chloroflexota bacterium; assembly: GCA_039934015.1. Taxonomy (GTDB): domain Bacteria; phylum Chloroflexota; class Limnocylindria; order P2-11E; family P2-11E; genus CF-39. Next base: position 7,865 of record JBDTMY010000114.1, read on the forward strand.
TTCACGATCCGCACGAAGGGCTCACCGCCGTAGCGCTGCCGGTAGATCTTCCAGAGGTCTTTGTCCTCGAGCGGACTCTTGACGTACACGTGCGCGGTGGCGAGGACGCCGCGCACCAGCTCGACCGCGGTCACGGAGAGATCGACACGCGGCCGCGCGCCGGCGAGGGTGAGCTCCTGTTCGATCTCCGCGGTGTGCCTGTGCCCGACCGGCCGGAACGACCGCACGACACCGACGCGCTCCGGATGGTGCGAATCCTCTGAGGCCTCGCGGCCGCCTTCGCTCGAGCCGACCTTGCACTCGACGACGACCGGGCGCGTGCGGTCCACGACGTCCGCGGCGAACAGCGGTAGGAGCGCGAGGATCGCCGCCGTCGCGTTGCAACCAGCTCCGGTGACCTGACGCGCGCCCGTGATGCGATCGCGGTGCAGCTCGGGAATGCCGTAGACCCAGCGGCCCAGCGCCTGCGGATGCGGGTGCGGCTCGCCGTACCACGTTTGGTAATCGGCGGGATCCCTGAGTCGATGGTCGCTCGAAAGATCGATGACGAGATCGGCGCGGTCTTCGAATTCGTCGGCCCGGTGCGTGCCGTTCGGAAGGCCGAGGAAGAGCACGTCGCAGCGCGATACGTCCTCGTACCTCACGAATTGCAGGTCCGTGCGCTTTCGCAGGTTCGGGTGCGCGGTCGTGACCGGCTTGCCCGCGAGCGACTCGCTGCCCGCGACGACCTCGCGGACGTTCGGATGGCCGAGCAGGAGACGCAGCAGCTCGCCGCCGGCGTAACCGCCGGCGCCGATGATGCCCGCCTTCACCGGGCGGCCACGGACAACACGTAGTCGATGACCTTCGCCGGGATGTTGACCCCGGTCGTGTCGATCGAATTGCGGAACTCCATCGTGTAATTGACCTCGTTGACCAGCAAGCCCCCCGGGCCCTCGAGAACATCGATCGCCACCACGCCGCCGCCGACCGAGCGGGCCGCCCGCAGGCAGACGTCGTTGAGCTCCGGCGTGACGACGCACTTCGTCGCCTTTCCGCCGCGCGCGGTGTTGGTGATCCAGTGGTCCGAGTACCGGTAGATCGCGGCGATGGTTTCGTCGCCGACGACGAACGCGCGGATATCCCTCCCGGGCTTTTGGACGTACTCCTGCACGTAATAGATGGAGTGCATGTATGTCCCGAGCACGTCCTTGTGCTCGAGGATCGCCTCGGCAGCCTCGCGGTCGTTGACCTTCGAGATGAGGCGGCCCCAGCTGCCAACGAGCGGTTTCATCACCACCGGATAGCCGAGCTCCTCCGCCGCGACGAGGGCAGACTCGGGTGTGAAGGCCACGCGCGTGCGCGGCGACGGCACACCGTCCCGAATGAGCCGCATGGTCGTGAGCAGCTTGTTGCCGCAGATGTCGGCGACCTCGAAGGTGTTGACGGTCGGGATACCCCAAATGCCGAAGACCCAGAGCGCGTAGAGCGCGCGGCTGTGCTGGATGCAGCGCTCGAGCACGACGTCCACGCCGACATCCGGCTTCCGCTCGAGCTCGAGGATGAGCTCGCGGTCGTCGAGGATCTTGATGGGGATGTGACGCGATTCCAGCTCCTCCAGGAGCAGCTTCTCCTCCACGCGGACGCGCGAGAGGAGCACGCCGACGGTGGGGTCACTCACCCCAGTCTTCTTCGGCCTCCGGGGCGAGCGCGAGCGCGAGCGGCTGCGTGTCTGTCACCTCTAGCTCTGCGCCGCAGTCGGGACACGCGACGATCTCGCCCTTCACGGCATCGGCGCCGACGGTCACGTCAGCGTCGCACTCGGGACACTTGGTCACGGTTCCCCTCCCGCCTGATCGGCAGGAGCAGCCTAA
>JBDTMY010000115.1:0-10057 GCA_039934015.1 Chloroflexota bacterium
GCACGCTATCCTTGTCTCGAAACGCGTACCCGCGGGGCCCCACCGGGGTTATCGGTGGAGCCCCTTTTCGGCGTCCGTATCGCACACGGCTAACGCGCGCTGATAGCGGCAGCGGATATGAAGGAGAAGGCCCTGGTCCGTCTCGCGAATCTCTTCCAGCGCAGCTCACCGCCACGCGTCGATCGGCTCGTCGTCGGTCTCGGTAATCCGGGCGACGGGTATGCGAACACGCGCCACAACGTCGGTTTCCAGGTCGCGAGCCGACTCGCCAAGCGCGCGCGCCTCGAGTTCGGCACGAAAGCGGCTGAGTCGCGCATAGCCGAGGGCTCGCTCGGCGACCTCCGCATCGCGATCGCGCGGCCGCAGACGTTCATGAACGACAGCGGGCGAGCGGTGGGGAAGCTGCTCGATCGCTACCGCCTCACGCCCGACGCTCTTCTTGTGGTCTTCGACGAGATCGACCTGCCGCTGGGCAAGGTCCGACTCCGCGAGCGTGGCGGTCCAGGCACGCACAACGGAATGCGCTCGATCACCGGCGAGATCGGCGAGGGCTTTCCACGTCTGCGCATCGGTGTCGCGCCGACCGACCCGGCGTTCGAGATCGGCGATCTCGCTCAGTACGTGCTCTCGCCGTTCGCGGCGGACGAGCGGGCGGAGGCGGACCAGATGATCGTGCGTGGGGCCGAGGCCGCGGAAGTCGCGGTCCGCGACGGCATCAAGCGCGCGATGGATGCGTTCAATGGCTAGCACCACGACGCGTGGATCCACCGCGCGCCTGGGCGGCATCCTCGCGCTCGCCGAGCGCAGCGAGCGTTTCCGCGAGCTCGCCGAGCGTCTCGAGGACCGCCGCTCCACGAAGGTCGCGGATGCGACAGCCGGTGCTCGCGCCTTCGCGTGGGCGTCGCTCGTCGAGGTCGCGCGAAGGAACGTCGTGTTGGTCGCGCCGACCGAAGACCGAGCGCGCAGGTGGCGCGCTGAGCTCGCGGCGTGGCTGGGGGAGGAGCGCGTGCTTTCGTTCCCCGAGCGCGAGACGATGCCGTACGAGATCGGCACCGCGTCCGCGGGCGCCGTGCATCAACGTCTGCTCACGCTCTGGCGCGCGCACACCGTCGCCGAGCCGGTCGCCATCGTCGCATCGCTGCGCGGTCTGATGCAGCACACGATCGCGCCGCAGGATCTTCGCGAGCGTGGGCGCACGCTGCGCGCCGGCGATCGCGTGTCCTGGAACGAGACCGCGGCGTGGCTCTTCGAGCTCGGGTATGAGCCGGTCGCCGAGGTCGCCGAGCCCGGCAGCTTCTCGCGCCGCGGCGGGATACTCGACGTGTATCCGGCGTCCGCCGACATGCCCATCCGCATCGAGCTGTTCGGCGATGACATCGAGACGCTTCGCCGCTTCGATCCGGTCACGCAGCGTTCGCAGGACGCCGTCGAGGCCGTCGACATCCTGCCGGCGCGCGAATACTCGCTCGAAGGCGCGGCCGCGCTCGCCGAGCGTCTGGCGGCCGTCGGTTGGGAAGCCTCGCGCGCCGACGACGACGAGCTGCAGCCGTACGCAACTCTGCTCCAGGCCCTTCGCGAGGGGCAGGGCGGACCTGGGATCGATGCGTTCGCGCCGGCGCTGGGAGCGACCGCGTCGCTCTTCGATCACCTCGGCGATCGCGCGACCGTCGTGTTCGAGGACTCCGTCGAGCTCGGCCTCACGCACGACGCGCACGAGGCACAGGCCGAGGAGCGGCGCGAGGAGCTCCGCGAGCAGGGCCTCGCCGTGACCGCGTTCCCGCCGCCGTACGTGCCGCGTGACCGCATCGACGCCTCGGCCGACGAACACGGCGCGGTGCGCGTGCGGCCCGACGCTGACGCCCTCCGCCTCGGTTGGGGCGGCATCACCTCGTACGCCGGCCGGCTCGACACATTCCTGCGTGAGGTGGCCGCCGCGGGGCGCGACCTGCGGGTGGTCGCATCTCCGCAGGCCGCTCGCCTCGGGGAGCTCCTCGCGGATCGCGAGGTGACCGCCACGCCGCGCGACAGCGTCGCCGAAACGCCATCGGACGGCGCGCTCGTCCTCGCGCACGTTGGCCTGGCCGAAGGCTTCGCCGTTCCGGAGCTCTCGCTCCGGGTGTTCACCGACGCGGAGGTGTTCGGCTTCCGGAAGCCGCGGCATCCCGAGCGCCGCCGCCGTCGCGTCGCGATGGGCTCCTTCCTGTCTGACCTCAAGCCTGGCGATCACGTGGTGCACGAGGACCACGGCATCGCGCGATTCGAGCGGTTCATCACGCGCGACATCGCCGGTGTGGTCCGCGAATACCTCGAGCTCCGGTTCGCCGGCACGGACGTCGTTGCGCTCCCGACCGAGCGCGTGGATCGCGTGACGCGCTACGTCGGTGGGACTCCGCCGGCGCTCTCTGCGCTCGGTGGCCGCGAGTGGGCGGCGACGAAGCGCAAGGCGAAGAAGGCCGCGGAAGAGATCGCGCGCGAGCTGCTGCGCCTATACGCGGCGCGCGAGACGATCAACGCCTATGCGTTCGGCAGGGACACGCCGTGGCAGATCGAGATGGAGAACGCCTTCCCGTTCACCGAAACGCCCGATCAGCTGCAGGCGATCGAGGACTCCAAGCGCGACATGGAGCGTCCGCGACCGATGGATCGCCTCGTGGTGGGCGACGTCGGCTACGGCAAGACCGAGGTCGCGCTCCGCGCCGCGTTCAAAGCGGTGCAGGACGGCAAACAGGTCGCGGTGCTGGTTCCGACCACGGTCCTCGCGCAGCAGCACTTCGAGACGTTCTCCGAGCGGCTCGCGACGTTCCCGGTGCGTGTTGCGATGCTCTCGCGCTTCCGGACACCGCCCGAGCAGCGCGAGGTCGTCGCCCAGATCGCGACCGGCGAGGTCGACATCGTCATCGGGACGCACCGCCTCTTGCAGAAGGACGTGCAGTTCCGCGATCTCGGCCTGCTGGTCATCGACGAAGAGCATCGCTTCGGCGTGAAGCACAAGGAGCGCATGAAGCAGATGCGCACCGAGGTCCACGTCCTCTCAATGACGGCGACCCCGATCCCACGCACCCTGCACATGGCGCTCTCCGGCGTCCGCGACATCAGCGTGATCGAAACGCCGCCCGAGGACCGTCAGCCGATCGAGACGCACGTCGTCGAACGCACCGACGACGTGCTGCGCGAGGCGATCCTGCGCGAGCTCGATCGCGGCGGGCAGGTCTTCTTCGTGCACAACCGCGTGCAGGGCATCGAGCACGAGACGCAGCGCCTGCGCGCGCTCGTGCCGCAGGCGCGCTTCATCGTCGGGCACGGCCAGATGGACGAGCGCAGGCTCGAGCGCGTCATGGTCGAGTTCGCGGACGCGGAGCACGACGTCCTCGTCTGCACGACGATCATCGAGTCCGGCCTCGACATCCCGAACGTGAACACCATCGTCATCGACCGCGCCGGCCAGCTCGGCCTGGCCCAGCTGTACCAGCTGCGTGGACGCGTGGGTCGCAGCGCCGCGAAGGCGTATGCATACCTTCTTCACGAGAAGCAGGAGCGGCTCTCCGACGACGCGCGCAAGCGTCTGCAGGCCGTCTTCGAGGCGAGCGAGCTTGGCGCCGGATTCAAGATCGCGATGCACGACCTGGAGATCCGCGGCGCGGGCAACATCCTCGGCGCCGAACAGCACGGCCACGTCGCGGCCGTCGGCTTCGAGTTCTACACGCAGCTCCTCGAGGAGGCCGTGAACGAGCAGCGCGGGGAACCGAAGGCCATGGCCCTGCCGGAGATCACCGTCGATCTCGCGCTCTCGACCGCGATCCCCGACGAGTACGTGCCGAGTCGGCAGCGCAAGCTCGAGCTTTACCGGCGCATCGCCGAGCTGCGCTCCCTCGAGGATCTCAGCGGGCTCCGCGACGAGCTTCGCGACCGCTACGGTCCGCCGCCGGACCCGGTGCGCAACCTTCTCTACGGCGTCGAAGTGAAGCTGCGGGCCGTTGCCGCCGGCGCGAGCGAGGTGCGCGCGCGAGGTCCGGAGCTGCGCCTCGGCTTCTCGCGCGACATCACACCGGAGCAGCGCGGCGCTGTCGCCCGCGCGTTCCCGAAGGCGCAGACCGGGCAGCGGCAGATCCGCCTCTCGGTGCTGGACACGCGCGGCGACTGGCGCGACGCGCTCACGCGCCTGCTCGATCTGGTCGCGGCATGAGGATGGGGATCGATCTTGACGACGTGATGGCGATCTGCGCCGTCCCCTACCTGCGCAAGTTCGCGGAGGAGTTCGGCGTCGAGCTCCCCGACGAGCAGGAGATCGGATGGCACCTCTTGTCGCGGATGGGGAAGGACACGCCGTTCGACAACGTCGTCCCCGGTCTCGAGCGCGTGACACCCGAGCAGCGCGATCGCTTCCGGATGCGGCTCTACGACGGCACGTTCTTCAGCGAGCTCGCCGTCTACGAGAACTGCCCCGCGGTGCTGGAGCAGCTCGTGGCGGCCGGGCACGAGCTGTACTTCATCACCGCGCGCGCCGAGCGCCGCCGGATGGTGACCGAGACGTGGCTCCGCGAGAAGGGGCTCTTCGACTACGCGAAAGCCGTGCACCTCAAACCGCTCGGGGAGTTCCGGCCCGATGTTCCGCGCGGACGCTACGACCCGACCGGCTCCGCCCGATACAAGACGCGACTCGCGCAGGAGCTGCGCCTCGACGCGTTCTGCGAGGACGACGAGGTGATCTCACGCAGCCTCGCCGACGCCGGAGTGCGGGTCTTCCTGTTCGACCATCCGTGGAACCGCGAGGTAGAGCATGCCCTCGTCACCCGCGTCAACGGTTGGTCGGACGTCGCCGACCTGCTCGCCACGGCATGACCGAGCCCGTCACCTTCTATCTGGTGCGCCACGGCGAGAGCGAGGCCAACGCCGCGCATCGCTTCGCGGGCCGGACCGACAGCCCGCTCACCGAACGCGGCCGGAAGCAGGCGGAGGCCGTCGCGGAGACGCTCGCGAGCGTCCATTTCGACCGGATCATGTCGAGTCCGCTGTCGCGCTGTCGCGACACGGCGCTCGTCATCGCGCGACGGCACCAGCTGCCGGTCGATCTCGAGCCTCTCCTCGTGGAGATCGACGTCGGAGACAAGACCGGAGCGCTGTTCGACGAGGTCCGCGGCCTGCCGGAGTGGAATGACGACGGCTTCATCGCCTGGCCGCGCGGCGAGACTCTGGACCAGGTGCTCTCGCGCACGCTCGGCGTGATCGCGCGCATCGCCGCGGAGAACGCCGGGCAGCAGGTCCTGGTCGTCGGGCACGGCGGAGTGACGCGGATCCTCATGAGCCACTTCCTCGGCCTGCTGCCGCAACTCGATCGCGGCGTCGCGACGAACACCAACATCAGCGTCGTGGTGAGCGACGGCGTCGCGCATCGGGTGGAACGATTGTTCACCGACGCGCACCTCGTTTAGGCTTCGCCCGTGGCCGTGACGACGAAGGATCTCGCGACGCGCATCCGCGACATCGCCGACTTCCCCAAGCCCGGCATCCTCTTCAAGGACATCACGACGCTGCTCAAGGACGGTCCGTCGTTCAAGGCGGCGATCGATGGAATGATGGATCGCGTCGGCAAGCGCGAGATCGACGTCGTTGTTGGCATGGAGTCGCGCGGCTTCATCTTCGGCGCCCCGATCGCCTACCAGCTCGGGGTCGGCTTCGTGCCGGTCCGCAAGCTCGGGAAGCTGCCGGCCGACGTCGTGAGCGTCGAGTACGACCTCGAGTACGGATCGGCGACGCTCGAGATGCACCGGGACGCGATCCAGCCCGGCGCGAAAGTGCTGATCGTCGACGATCTCCTCGCGACCGGCGGCACCGTCGCGGGAACGATCGAGCTCGTGAAGCAGCTCAAAGGAGAGATCGTCGCGCTCGCCTTCCTCATCGAGCTCACCGCACTCAAAGGACGGGACAAGCTCGCCGGCTACGACATCGTTACACTCATACAGGCATAGCCTTCCTGCGACCGGCGGAGGCCCGCTTGGTCCTTTCCATTAAGAAGGAGGACCGATGACCGCGGCCCCGCTCCTGCCCGAGATCCACCTCGAGGACCAGCCTTCGGCCGAGAGCGCGCGCGCGTTCTTTCAGCGCGACCGTCTCATGGCCGCCTACGCGCTCGCGGACATCGATGCGGCGGAGATCGAGAAAGCGCGCTGGTGGACGGCGACGCGCGGCGACGAGGTCGTCGCCTGCGCCCTCGTCGTAGAGGCACTGCCGTTCCGGCCCTGCTTCGCGAGCGGCGAGAGCGAGGCGCTCACATCGATCTTCCGCGACGGCATCCGGGAGCCCCGGATCGTCGTGGCGACGCCGCCCGCGGCGCGGCTCGCAGTCGAGACCGTGTACCGCTTCGAGCGTGTCGAGAAGATGCATCGCATGGCCGTGTCCGTCGGGACCTTCCGTCCGCGCGTCACACACGGCGTCACGCGTCTCGGGCCGGATCAGCTCGACGATGTCATCGACCTCTATGGTCACGCCTCCCGAACGTATTTCACCGAGGCCCGGCTGGAGCGTGAGATCTACTTCGGCGTGTACATCGCCCGCACCCTCGTATCCGCGGCCGGCACGCACGTGCGGTCCCGACTCTCGAACATCGCCGCCGTTGGGAACGTGCTCACGCGCCTCGCGTACCGCGGCCGGGGGATGGCGACGTCGGTCACCTCCGCCGTGACCGAGGCCGCGCTCGAACAGCACCGCGACGTGGTGCTCAACGTGCGGCAGGACAACGCACCCGCGGTCGCCGTGTACGACCGCCTTGGCTATCACGTTCACGGACCGTTCATCGAAGGCCCAGCGGTGCGTCGCTCGGCCTGGGATCGGATCCTGGGGAGGATGAAATGACCACGACGACCACACCACGTCACGACGTCGTCGATCTCGGGCTCGCCGACGCCGGCTCCCGGAGGGTCGAGTGGGCCGGCCGTGAGATGCCGGTGCTCGCCGGCATCCGCAAGCGGCTCGCGAAGGAGCGGCCGTTCGCGGGACTGCGCATCGCGGCCTGCCTCCATGTCACGACCGAAACGGCGAACCTCGCGATCGCGCTGCGCGACGCGGGCGCGAGCGTGGCCCTCTGCGCCTCGAACCCGCTGTCGACGCAGGACGACGCCGCCGCGGCGCTCGTCGCCAACGAGGGGATCGAGGTCTACGCACGCAAGGGTGAGGACCGCGACACCTATTTCCGGCACATCAACGCCGTGCTCGAGACCAAGCCGCAGATCACGATGGACGACGGCGCCGACGTCGTCACGCTCCTTCATACCGAGCGCAAGGAGCTGCTCCAACACGTGAAGGGCGGCACCGAGGAGACGACCACCGGCGTGATCCGGCTGCGCGCGATGTCGGCGGAGGGTGTGCTCGCCTATCCGATCGTCGCGGTCAACGAGGCACAGACCAAGCACATGTTCGACAACCAGTACGGGACGGGTCAGTCGGCGGTCGACGGCATCCTTCGCGCGACGAACATCCTGCTCGCCGGCAAGACCGTCGTCGTGGCCGGGTATGGCTGGGTCGGTCGCGGTGTCGCATCGCGCTTCCGCGGCATGGGGTCGATCGTGATCATCGTCGAGGTCGACCCGCTGCGCGGTCTCGAGGCCGCCATGGACGGCTACCAGGTCATGCCGATCGCGGAGGCGGCTCGCCGCGGCGACCTCCTCATCACCTGCACCGGCAACGTGAACGTCATCGCCGCGAAGCACTTCGCGACGATGAAGGATGGGGCGATCCTCGCGAACGCGGGGCACTTCAACGACGAGATCGAGCTCGGCGCGCTCGAGAAGCTGGCGCGGTCGAAGCGCGAGATCCGTCGCTTCGTCGAGGAGTACGACCTCGGTGAACGCAAGCTCTTCGTGCTGGGCGAAGGCCGCCTGGTCAATCACGTGGCCGCGGAGGCGAATCCCGCCGCGGTGATGGACATGTCATTCGCGAACCAGGCGCTTTCTATCGAGTACCTCATCAAGAACGCCGGAACGCTTGCCCCGCAGGTCTACCCTGTGCCCCGCGAGCTCGATGAGGAGATCTCTCGCACGAAGCTCGAGGCGATGGGCATGCGGATCGACAAGATGACCGACGAGCAGGCGACGTACGCGAAGTCATGGAAGGCGGGAACGTAAGAGTGGCGAGCTCGTTCATGTCGGCGGACCAGACGCTCTTCACCAGCGAGTCGGTGACCGAAGGTCACCCCGACAAGCTCTGCGACCAGATCTCGGACGGCATGCTCGACGAGTGCCTGCGGCAGGACCCGAACGCGCGCGTCGCGTGCGAGACCGCGACCACCACAGGGACCATCCTCGTTTGCGGCGAGATCACCACGACCGCGTGGGTCGACGTGCCCGGCCTCGTGCGCGGGATAGTCAAGGACATCGGTTACGTCAACGCCGACTACGGCTTCGACTACCAGAGCTGCGGAGTCCTCACCGCGATCAAGGAGCAGTCGCGCGAGATCGCGCAGGGCGTGAACAAGTCGCTCGAGGCGCGCGCCGGCACCGATCCGCAGGAGCTCGGCGCCGGCGACCAGGGGATGATGTTCGGCTTCGCGGTGAACGAGACCGACGAGCTGATGCCGCTTCCGATCACTCTCGCGCACGCGGTCGCGAAGGAGCTGGCTGCCGCGCGGAAGTCCGGGCGGCTGCCGTGGCTGCGGCCCGACGGAAAGAGCCAGGTCACGGTCGAGTATTCGCGTGGTGTTCCGCAGCGCGTCCATACCGTCGTCGTGGCCGCGCAGCACGACCCCGACATCTCCCATGACCGCATCGAGTCCGAGATCCGCGACGTCGTGGTAAAGGCCGCGATCCCAGAGCGCTGGCTCGACGCCAATACGATCTATCTCGTCAACGGCACCGGCGCGTTCACCATCGGCGGTCCGATGGGGGACGCCGGCCTCACCGGGCGCAAGATCATCGTCGACACCTACGGCGGATACGCGCGGCATGGCGGCGGTGCGTTCAGCGGGAAGGATCCGACGAAGGTCGACCGCTCCGCCGCGTACGCAGCGCGCTACGTCGCCAAGAACGTCGTCAAAGCCGGCCTCGCCGATCGCTTCGAGGTGCAGCTCGCGTATGTCATCGGCGGCGCGCGGCCCATCTCCCTGAATGTCGAGACATTCGGCACCGGCAAGGTCTCGGATGATGCGATCCGCAAACTGATCGCGGAGCACTTCGACTTCCGCCCCGGCGCGATCATCGACACTTTCCAGCTTCGCCGTCCCATCTATCGGCAGACGGCGGCGTACGGACACTTCGGCCGTCCCGATCTGGACCTGCCCTGGGAGCGCACCGATCTCGCGCAAAAGCTGGCCCGCGGGGCCGGGGCGAAGGCGGCGCTCGCCTAGCAGCCCGCCCCCGGGCCGGGCGGCCCGGGATTTGCATACCCCTAACAAGTCCGGAACGGCTAGCCGTTCCGGGCGCGTCGCTAAGGAGGGTGTTGTTGTGGCAAATTCGAATGTGGTCGCGCGTCCGGCCGCGACCGCGTGGGGCGCGGTGCTCGGGGGCTGGGTCGCGACCATCGGCGCATCCGTGATCTTCGCCCCCGTCGTCGCCGGTCTCCTCGTCATACCTGGAACACCGGTGGGCGGTGACATCGCCGTGGCGGTCCCCGTGGTCCTCGGCCTGTTCCTTTCTTACATCGTTGGGGGTTACGTCGCCGGGCGGATGGCGGGCTATCGGACCAGCTGGCACGGGATGATGACCGCCTTCTTCACGCTGTTCATCCTGCTGGTCCTCATGCTTCTCGGCGTCGCCGCTGATAACGGGCTGTTCGCGGCCTCGGGCATCCGCTCGGCGGCCGACCTGATCCCCGGCGTCCGCGATCTGAACCTGTACGCCCTTGGGGACGCGCTGACGTTCGGGGCGATCCTCGGCTTCCTCGCGGCCATCTTCGGCGGCTGGCTTGGCGGCCTGCTGGCTCCGTCTCACGTCCTCGCGACAGTCGCGCCGGTCCGGCCGCTCCCGGCGCGGGCGCCGGTGCTGACCGCTCGCAGCGCGGAACGACGCGAGATCGTGACTGAGCGTCCGCGGCGCATCCTGCCGGCCTTCGGCCGGAAGGGCGGCGAGCG
>JBDTMY010000116.1:0-4489 GCA_039934015.1 Chloroflexota bacterium
AGCGGCTGCGTCAGGGAAGACACCGCGACGATCACCAACAGGAGTGGCACCGGTAGCGCATTGGCGGCGGAGAGCCCGGCGATGAGCGCCAGCGAAGCGGCAGCGATGAAATAGTCGAGCACGACCAGCCGGGTGCGCCCATGCCGGTCAAGAAGAGCGCCGGCGACCGGGCTCGCAATGATGCCCGGCGCGACCGCGAGGAAGGTGACGAGGCCGGCGAGCTCCGCCGAGCCGTAGCGCTGCAGCGCTAGCAGGACGAGGATCAACGCGACCATCTGGCCGGCGACGCGCGCGAGCATCATGCTCGCGACGAGGCGCGGGAAACCCTCGATCGCGAACAGCCGCCGATAGCTCGGTGTGTCTTCGGTGGAGAAGGTCACGGAGGGGCGAGGCTAACTCAGCGCGGCGCTATTCGGCGGCGCTGCTCTCGCGATCGCGACGCGCGGCGCGCCGCTCTTCGTACTTACGCGCCGATGCATCGAGCTTGTCGAGGAACCGACGGAGTCGCTCGCGGTCGTGCTCCGCCTCGGCGTCGAGACCGGTCAGCTCGAAGATCTTCCAGTAGCGAAGCAGCGGCCAGACGATGTCGTCGTGATGGATGCGCAGGTCGTAGATCCCCGCGTCCGCGATGCGCGCCGCCTTACGGGTGAAGCCGGCAATGCCAGCGCCAGGCATCGCGAAATCCAGGACCTCGCGCGTGATGGCCTTCACCACCTCGGATGGCGCGACCTCGAGCATCGCTGCGAGCGAATCGCGATAGAAGACCATGTGCAGGTTCTCGTCCTGCGCGACGCGGGTCATGATCTTGTCGGCCACCGGGTCTTCCGAATAGCGGCCCGTGTTCTGGTGCGAGACGCGCGTCGCGAGCTCCTGGAACGACGTGTAGGCGAGGCCCTGCAGCACGTCCACGTCGTGGTCGTAGCCGGTGAGGATGTTCTGCATGCGGCCGCGCTCGAGCATCACCGGATCGATGTTCCGCGTCACGATGAGATAGTCGCGGATGACGATCGCGTGCCGGCCTTCTTCCGCGGTCCAGCGGTTGATCCAGTTCTTCCACGCGCCGTCGCCTTTGCTGAACATCTTGTGGATCAGACGGTGATACGAGGGGAGGTTGTCCTCGGTGAGGAGGTTCACCTCGAACGCCGTCTGCGCGACACCGGTCAGCCGGGGCTGGTCAGGGGTCCACGGCTCCTTGTCGAAGTCGCGGCCCAGGCTGTACGGGATGAAGTCGTGCGGGAACCACTCCCTGGCGACGCCGATGTGCCGATCCAGGAGCTTGGCAACGGCCGGCTCGACCTCGGCGAGGAGCGAGGCGTCGTCGTGACGGGTCTTCACACGACCGACAATAGCGCCCCGGTCGCCGTTCAGACGGCCGCAGCCTGCTTCTTGCGCTGACCAGCCAGGCGATCGCGGTCCTGCTTCGCGAGCAGGCGCTTGCGGATCCGGTAGGACACGGGCGTCACTTCGAGGAGCTCGTCGTCGGCCAGGAACTCGACAGCGTCGTCGAGAGACAGGTCCTGGAGGCCATCGAGCTTCGCGGCGATGTCCGACGTGCTGCTGCGCATGTTCGTGAGGTGCTTCTTGCGCACGACATTCACTTCGAGATCGCTGGCGCGGATGTGCTCGCCGACCACCATTCCCTCATACACCTCGATGCCGGGTCCGATGAACAGCTGGCCGCGCTCCTGGGCCTGGTTCAGGCCGAACGTGGTCGTCGTGCCCGCCTCATAAGCGATGAGCGATCCGAGATCGCGGGACTCGATGGCGCCGGCATAGGGGCCGTAGCCGGCGAAGAGCGTGTTCATCACGCCCTTGCCGCGCGTGTTCGTCAGGAACGCCTGACGGAATCCGAGCAGGCCACGTGTCGGGATCCGGTAGACGCAGTGCGCGCTGCCGTCGTCGCGGTACTTCATATCGACGAGCGCGCCACGCCGCCGGCCGGCAAGCTCGACCACCGGACCCAGCACGTCCTGCGCGACCTCGATCTCGAGCTGCTCGAACGGCTCGAGCTGTTGGCCGCCCTCGTCCTTGTAGATGACCTCCGGACGCGACACCTGGAACTCGTACCCCTCGCGGCGCAGCGTCTCGATGAGGATCGCGAGGTGCAGCTCGCCGCGACCGCTGACCACGAATGTGTCGGGGCTGTCGGTGTCGGCCACGCGGAGCGCGACATCGCGCTCGAGCTCGGCGTAGAGGCGCTCGCGGATCTTGCGGCTCGTGACGTGAGTTCCCTCGCGGCCGGCGAAGGGACTCGTGTTCACCGCGAAGGTCATCCGCAGCGTCGGCTCCTCGACCTTGATCGGCGGAAGTGGGCGCGGGTCCGCGGCGTCGGCGATCGTGTCGCCGATCCCGACGTCGGGCACGCCCGCGACCGCGACGATGTCGCCGGCGCGGGCCTCGTCCACTTCCTCGCGCGCGAGACCCTGGAATGTGAAGAGCTGCGTAACGCGCGCGGGTGTGAGCGCGCCGGAGTGATCGATGCGCATGACCGGCATGGCCCTCCGGAGCACGCCGCTCTGCAGTCTTCCGACGGCGATCCGGCCCTTGTAGTCGTCGTAGGTCGTGGTCGTGACGAGCAGCTGGGCCGGCGCATCGGCGTCGACGTCCGGGGCTGGGATCGCCTCGATGATCGCCTCGAAGAGCGGTTCGAGCGTCGTGCCGACATGGCGATGGTCGGCGCTGGCGGCGCCGATGAGCGCGTTGGTGTAGACGGTGACGAACTCTGCCTGCTCGTTCGCGGCGCCAAGGTCGAGGAAGAGATCGAAGGTCTCGTTCAGGACGTGCACCGGCCGCGCGTTCGGCCGGTCGACCTTGTTGATCACCACGATGGCGCGGTGACCGCGTCGCAGCGCCTGCCGCAGCACGAACTTCGTCTGGGGCATCGGCCCATCGACGGCGTCAACGAGCAGAAGGACCCCGTCGACCATGTTCATCACGCGCTCCACCTCGCCGCCGAAGTCGGCGTGGCCGGGCGTGTCGACGATGTTGATCTTGGTCCCGCGATAGACGATCGCGGTGTTCTTGGCCATGATCGTGATGCCGCGCTCGCGCTCGAGCGCGTTCGAGTCCATCACACGCTCGGCGACCTGCTGGTTGTCACGGAAGATGTGGCTCTGTCGGAGCATGGCGTCGACCAGCGTCGTCTTCCCGTGGTCGACGTGCGCGATGATCGCGATGTTGCGGATATCGGTCCGGCGCATGGCTACGCGCGGCCTCGGCAAGGGGACATGTAACAAGTCTATCGTGGACGTCATGCGAAACGGCGTCCTCATCGCCCTCGCGGTGCTGTTCGAGCTGACGGGGTGGGTCTGGATCCTTCAGGGGATCGGGATCCTGCCGGGGTCGGTCATGACCGGTCAGCCGATATGGGCGGTGATCGGAGCGATCCTCGTGACGGTGGCGGGCGCGCTGCTTGTAATCGTGCTGCGGTCGCGCCTGACACGGGAATGAGCGCTGCGGGTAGGGCGTTCCGCTAGCGATGCCGGCTGTCGAATCTGACACCCTGACGCTACCTCGGATCGAGCGGCCCGAGCTCGCGGCTGCCGTGCGACCGGTCCTCGGCGTCGTCGATGCGATCGTGACGCTCGAGGGCGAGGGCTTTCAGGTGCGGCGGGCGTTCCCCGGTATCGATGCCAAGCTCACCGACCCATTCCTGCTCCTCGATCATCTTGGAGCGGTCGAGTACGCACCGGGTGAGGCGAAGGGCGCGCCCGATCATCCGCATCGCGGCTTCGAGACGGTGACGTACATCATGGACGGCGCTCTCGAGCACAGAGATTCGACCGGTGGCGGCGGGATCATCAGCGACGGCGCAACGCAGTGGATGACCGCGGGCGCGGGCATCGTGCATTCGGAGATGCCGACACATCAGCTGCTCGTAAAGGGCGGCCTCTTCCACGGCACGCAGCTGTGGGTGAACCTGCCGGCCGCCCAGAAGTGGAGCCTGCCTCGCTACCAGGACATCCGCGGGAGCGACGTGCGCCTCTTGTCGTCGCACGACGGCGCGTCGTTGCTCCGCGTCATCGCCGGCGACCTGGGAGGACACGGCGGCCCCGGCCTCACGCACACACCGATCGTCTATGCGCACGCGAGCGTCGCGCCGGGCGCGCGGCTCGAGCTGCCGTGGCCGACCGACTTCAACGCGCTCGCTTACGTTCTATCAGGCCGCGGGTCCGCCGGCATCGGCCGGACAGCGCTACACGAAGGTCAGCTGGCCGTGTTCGGTCCAGGCGAGGCGCTGGCGGTCGCCGCAGACGAGCAGCAGACCAGCCGCGCACCGCGTCTCGAGATCCTCCTCATCGGAGGCCGGCCGATCCGCGAGACGATCGTGTTCTACGGACCTTTCGTCATGAACACGCGCGAGGAGATCAGCCAAGCCATCGCGGACTACCGCGCCGGCCGCATGGGAGTCATCCCGCCGTCGCGGCGGGATGCCTAAGCGCTAGCGCCGCTCCAGCGCCAGACGCAGGCCGAGCGCGATCAGCACACC
>JBDTMY010000117.1:0-8363 GCA_039934015.1 Chloroflexota bacterium
GGAAGGCCTGGCCCGCGATGACGATGCGGCCCTCCCGCGTGTCGACGACGAACGATTGATGTCCTGGCACGTGCCCCGGCGTGGGCACGATGCGGACCCCGGGCACGATCTCGGCCTCACCGTCCAGTAGCTCGAAGCGGGCGCCAGCGAACTCGGCGACCGGCCCGGGGAGCGTGTAGTCCGGCGTCGCGACCGCTTCGCGCTCGACTTTCTGCGCCAGGATCGGCACGCGCGGGAAACGGAAGTTGTTGCCGGAGTGGTCGAAGTGCAGATGGCAGTTCGCCACTGCGCGGATCTCGCCGACCGCGACCCCGGCTCCTCGCAACACCTCATCAAGCGGACGCCGCACCGGCTGGTAGAGCGTGTCGACCTGCGGCAGGCCGGTGCCGATGCCGGTATCGAGGAGGACGGGACCGCTCGGGTGCCGCACCAAGAACGCGTCAACGACCACGGCCGCGCCCGCGAACGGCAGGTGGGCCGGCGCAGTGAAGTGGCCCATGTGCAGCCGGATCACGTCGCGCGCGCGGAGCATCGCTAGCCGGTGCGCAGGCGCGGGTCGAGCGCGTCCCGCAGCGAATCACCGAACAGGTTGAAGCCGAAGACGGCCATGCTGATCGCGATGCCCGGCGCGATCGCGAGCCACGGCGCGCGCTCCAGGAACTGCATCCCGGCGCCCTTCAGCATCAGGCCCCACGATGCGGCCGGCTCGAACACGCCCAGGCCGAGGAACGACAGGGACGCCTCGAGCAGGATCGCCTGCCCCAGGAACGCGGTGAGCATGATCAGGTACGGCGCGAAGACGTTCGGCGCGACGTGCCGGAACATGATGCGCACCGCGCCCACGCCGACCGAGCGTGCCGCCTCGATGTACGGCATCTCGACGATGCTCAGCGCGCTCGATCGCACCACACGCGCCACGCGCGGGATGATCGGCACCGTGATCGCCGCGATGACGTTGCCCAGCTTGTCCTCGCCCGTGCCGAGCGCGGCCACGACCGCGATCGCGATGACGATCAGCGGGAAGGACAGCAGGACGTCCATCAGGCGCTGGACGATCTGATCGGCGCGGCCGCCCAGATACGCGCCCACGACGCCGAGCACGAGTCCGAGCGTGCAGCCCACCAGCGAGGCCGTGAAGCCGACCAGCAGCGCGGTGCGCGATCCGAACAGGATGCGGGTGAAGACGTCGCGCCCGAAGTTGTCGGTGCCGAGGAGATGCTCGGGGCTCGGGGGCAGCAGCAGGTCGGCGAAGTCGATGGCCGTCGGGTCGTACGGCGCGATGACGTCGGCGAACGCGGCGGCCAGGATCATGACGATGATCAGCACCAGTCCGGCCGTGCCGAGCGGCCGCTGCCGGATGAACTCGCGCCAGAAGCGGGCGAAGCGGCGGCGCCCGGTGGACTCGAGGTAGCGGCGACGGGCGACGTCGTCCGCCTCTTGCGCGCTGCCGAGGGTGCGGCTGTTCCCCGTCATGCGTACCGGATCCGCGGGTCGAGGACGACGTAGACCATGTCGACGATGAAGTTCACGATCACGAACACCGACGCGAGCAGCACGACCATCGCCTGGATGAGCGGATAGTCGCGGTGGGCGACCGCGTCCACGAGCAGCTTTCCGATCCCGTTGAGGTTGAACACCTGCTCGGTCACGACGAGGCCACCGATGAGGAACGCGAACTCGAGGCTCACCACCGTGACGACCGGCAGCAGCGCGTTACGCAGCGCGTGCCGGACGACGACCAGCGACTCGCGCAGGCCCTTGGCGCGGGCGGTCCGGACGTAGTCCTCGCGCAGCACCTCGAGCACCGTCGATCTCGTCATACGCATCGATACCGCGGAGTAGCGGTAGCCGACCGCGATCGCGGGCAGGATGAGGCCGGCGAGATTGGCGACAGGATCCTCGAAGATCGGGGTGAAGGTGAGTGGCGGCGCCCAGCCCCAGAGCGTCAGGGTGACGAGGACCATCATGATGCCGATCCAGAAGCTCGGCATCGCGAGCCCGCCGATGCTGAAGACGCGGATCGCGTAGTCGATCCAGGTGTCCTGCTTCACCGCGGCCACGACGCCGAGCGGGATCGCGAGCAGGACCGCGAACAGGGTCGCGATGATCGCGAGCTCGATCGAGAGGGGCATCCTCGCCTGGACTTCCTCGACAACGGGATTCCCGGTCCACAGCGACTGCCCGAGATCGAGGCGCGCGATCGACGCCATCCAGGTGACGAACTGCTCCCACATCGGCCGGTCGAGGCCGAGGAGATGGCGCTCCTGATCGATGACGTCCTGCGGAACGCTGGAGCCCGCGTAACGCAGGGCGACGATATCCCCGGGGACGGCGCGCATGATGACGAAGGTCAGGACCGCGACGCCGACCAGCGTCGGGATCATCAGCAGGAGCCGCCCGACCACGTAGCGCCTCATCGGCGCTAGTGTCGGGCGGCCCCCGCCAGTGCGCTAGTTCGTTATTTCTTCGCCAGCCAGACCGTGGCGAGGTCCTGGTTCGTGTAGTGGTTCGAGCCGATCTTCCAGCCACGGACGGTGTTGAGGTACGGGACGATCCGGTACCACCACAGCACCGGGTACTGATAGGCCATCTCGTCCATCGCGTACCGCTGGATGTCGCCGACGAGCGTCAGGCGCTTCGCCGGGTCGGTCTCGCGGCTCTGTGCGTCGATCAGTCCGTCGAGCTTTGTGTCGTCGTAATAGGCGAAGTTCAGGCCCTTACCGGCCTTGTTCGCCGACCAGAACTTGGCGAGCTGCAGGTCCGGCTCATCGAGGAAGTCGCAGTTGAAGTCGAGCGCGACCTCGAACGTCCCGGCGCGCAGGTCGGCCAGATAGGCCGAGGTCTCCTTCACGTCGTGGGTCGCCGTGATCCCGACCTGCTTCCACTCATTGATGAGATAGATGGCCACAGGCTCGTACGGGGTGGTGATGTTGCGGTTCAGGAACTTGAAGGACAGGCTCGGCACGCCCGCATCGGCGAGCAGCTTTTTCGCCGCGGCCTTGTTCGCCGCCGCGTCCTTGCCGAAGCCGGCGATCTTCGCGAGGTCGGTGTCGCTCATCGCGAACGGGCCCTTCGGGCGCATGAGCCCGCCGACGTCCTTCACGATCGTGGTCTTGGACAGGGCCTCGCCGCCCGCCCAGCGGTCGACGGCGAGGGAGAGCGCGCGGCGCACGCGTGGATCGTCGAACGGCTTCTTCGTCGTGTTCGGCACGACGTAGTTGACGCAGATCCACGGCGCTTCCTGGATCGCGAGGTCGTTGGGAAGAGCGCGCGATAGGTCGTCACGCTGCTGCGGCGTGAAGCCACGGAATTCGATCATCGCCTGCTTGCTGCGGATCGCCGTGACGCCGGCGTTCGCGTCGCTGATGATCAGCGCCTTGTACGCGTCCAGGTACGGGAGCTTGGCCCCGTCCTTGTCCTTGCCGAAGTAATCGGCGTTCTTCTTGCCCTTCCAGTCCTGGCCCTTGGTGTTGCCGTCGTAGGTGAAGGGCCCGGTGCCCATGATGTTCTTCTCGTAGAACTTGATGTCGCCCTTCAGCTTCGCGGCGCTGTAGATGAAGTTCCACGGCGACGCGAGGTTCGTCTGGAACGAGGCCGACGGGTACTTGAGCTTGAACTCGACCGAGTCCTTCGCGGGCGCGTTGACCGCCGACACGACAGCGTACGCGCCGGCGCGCGGCGACAGCACGCCGGTCGGCGGGAAGATGATCTTGTCGTAGGTCGCCTTGATGTCATCCGCCGTGAGGGCCGTACCGTCGTGGAACTTCACGTCGGTGCGGAGCTTCACCGTGACCGTCAGCTTGTCCGCGGACGCCTGCGGCATCTCGGCCGCCACATCCGGGATCACCTTGGTCAGGTCGTTCGGGTCGAACTTGTAGAGCAGGCTGTAGTGCGGCGCGACCGGGTGCAGGAGAGCAAAGGTCGTCTCGCGATGTCCGTCGAACGACGGCGGCTCGGCGTTGACGACGAATGTGAGCGTGCCCCCCGGCGCGGCCTTCTCGCCTCCGGCGACCGACGGCGCGACCGACGATGTCGGCGGCTGCGCGGTTTGGCTGCAGGCGGCGAGGACCAGGGCGAGAACGAGCACGGGCGCGATACGTGATCGAAGCACTGCGACCACCCCCTTGGCGCGGAATGTACTGCGTGGTGGAACGACGGTACCGCGTGGCGGCATGGACTACGAGTGGGCTACCGCCGCCGCCCCCCGCCGGATCACTTCTCCATAGACCTCTACGAGCTGGGCGCTCACGTGGGACCAGTCGAATTCCGGCGCTCGACGGGCGCCTGCCGCACCCAGCCGCTGCCGCAGTTCCGGGTCCCGAATGAGCCGTTCCACGGCCGCCGCGATGGCGTCGGGGTCGCGTGGCTCCACGAGCAGGCCCGAAACATTTCGCTGTACGACACGCTTGTAGCCGTGGATGTCGCTGGCGATCACCGGCAACCCCGCGGCCATGGCCTCCAGGAGCACGATGCCGAACGACTCCTGGCCGGTGGACGGCGCGCAGAAGACGTCGGCGGTCTTGTAGAAGCGCGCCTTGTCGAGGTCGTCCGGGCGGCCGGCGAACAGCACATCCTGTAGCCGGTTGTCGTGGACGAAGCGCCGCAGCTTTCCGAGCTGCGGACCCCAGCCGATGAAGATGAGTCGCGTCTCGGGGTGGTTTGGCTTGAGCTTCGCGTATGCCTGCAACAAGTACATCGCGCCTTTGCGCGGCTCGAGCCGGCCCACGAAGAGGATGTTGGTCTTGCCGTCCTTGAATTCCGGAAAGGGTCGTGCATTCGCGTAGAAGGGAACGTCGACACCGTTCGGGATGATCCGGTAGTCCCCGGGGAAATACCTGGAGATGAAATGGCGCGCGGCGCTCGACACGCAGATCTTCTCGTCGAGCTTGTTCATGTATCGATCGAGCGCGATGCGGCCGGCCCAGTACGACACGGAGAACCCACCGAAGGCGTGGAAGGTGGCGACGTTGGGGCACTTGGCCGAGTCCAGGATCTGAAAGGAGAGGAACGGCACGAACGGCTCGTGGTGGTGGATGATGTCGAACTTCTCGCGCTCGAGCATGCGCGAGACGAGCCACTCGAGGCGGAGCGACAGCGTCACGCGGCCGATGCTCCCGTTGAAGGGGACCGCGATCGCTTGACCGACTTGGATCACGTCACGCGCCGGCGGGTCGTCGCCCCAGGGCGCCGTGATGATCCGCACCTCGTGCCCCATGTCGCGCAGCCGCTCGTACGTCTCGCGGATATGCGCGTTCGCGCCGCCCGGGCGCGGATACGCATAAGGCGAAACGATCCCGATCTTCATCTACTTCTTGTTCCTGATCCGTCTTCTCGCGCGCTTTACGGGATCGCGCACCATCGAGCGCCACTGCTGGCGCGCGACCCCGTCCAGGTGCTCGCCGAGCGTCCAGTGTCGTCCGTCGGGCCGCGTCGTGCGATCGGCGATCGCGCGGCGGAGCGCGTTGCCGTCCTTGCCCTCGAAGTCGGTCCAGGTGGTCCCGACCAGGTTCGCGTGGTGCGCATCGCTCGAGCCGGTCGCCGCGACGTGCAGCACCTTCTCGTTGAGCCAGACCGCGCGGGCGCCGCGGACGCGGCCGGCGTACGACGGGTTGAGCGTCTCGATACCGTCGACATGGACGAGTGGATCCGCCGCGGCAGCGAGCGTGCGCAGCGCGCCCTCACCCACGGAGAACGTGAGATAGGAGAGCGGATGCGGCACGATCGCGATCCCGCCGGCATGGTGGATCTGCGATACGGTCGCGGCGAGCGCCGCGAACATCGGGATCTCATCCTCGACCCACAGCGCGAGCAGGTGGCCTGAACGCGTCGTGACCTCGACGCCGGGCACGATCTCCACGGGGCTGGAGCGTCGCGCCGCGATATCGCGGAGCAGGAACGCGCCGCGGATGTCGTCGTGATCCGTCAGCGCGATGACGTCAAGGCCGACGCGCTCAGCGGCGTCGAGGATGGCCTCGGGCGAATTGAGCCCATCGCCGAGATCGGAGTGCAGCTGGAGGTCAGCGCGTCCCACGCCAGAAGTCCTCGAAGACGGTCCATTGCTCGGGCGTCTTCCGTACGTAGCGCTCGAGCACGCGCGCGAAGCGCTGCACGCCTTCGCGAACATCGGCTTCGCGGTCACCGGTGTTGGGGATCTCGAGTGGCGGCTCGAAAGACGCGGTGAGCATGCCGTCGCTGCGTCCCGCGAACGAGGGCACCAGCGGCGCTCCGGTGCGCAGCGAGAGCACGACCGCCGCGGTCGGCAGCAGCGCCTGGCGCCCGAAGAACTCGACGCGTTCGCCCACGTTCGTCACCGCCCGGTCGGCGAGGATGCCGAGCACCTTCCCCTCGCGCAAGACGCGGAAGATCCCGCGCGACGAGTCGGTGCGGATGAGCTGAAGTCCCGCGCCACCGCGAGCGCGGTTCACCGCGCGCTGGAACTCAGAGTGCTCGGCCTCGACCGGCAGCGCCACCGGATAGCCGTGCGCGATCACCATCTGCCCGACGACGGATACCGGACCGAGGTGCGCGCTGGCGAGGACGACGCCCTTTCCCTGCTCGTACGCCCGGGCGACGTGCTCCCAGCCCTCTGCGCGGATCCCCGCGAGGAACGTCTTCGGGTCGATCCGCGGGATCGAGAAGATCTCGACGTAGTTGCGCGTCTGCTCGACGAAGATCCGCCGGATGAGACCGCGCCCGTTCCTCTCGGGTGCGATGACCGCGAGATTGGCGCGGACGGCGCGCCGCGCGCCCGGCGCCGCGAGATATACGAGTGTTCCGACCACCTCGGCGAACGGGCCGATGAGCGCCCTCGGAATGAGCGGCAGGGCGCGCTCCGCCGCACGGGCCAGCGCCCCCGTGAACACCGCTAGGTCGCGGCTTCCAGGGCCGCCGGCCACATCGGACGGAAGATGTACCACTGGTCGGGCTGGGGACGCATCAGTCCCTCGAGGGCGTGCACGACCGCCTGCGTCGCGCGTTCGAGGTCGTTCGCCGCCTGCTTGGTCCGTTCCACGAAGATCGGCGACAGCGCCACACCTTTGAAGGAGTTGTCGCGGTCCCGAGTCACCGCGGCAACGATGATCGGCGCGCCCGAAACACGAGCAAGCGCGGCGGCGATCGTCGGGAACGCGGTGCGGACTCCGAAGAACAGCGCCTGCACGTTGTCGAGCTCGTGCGCGCGCGGGCCGAGATCCATCATGAAGCCGACCATCTCATTGCGGCGCAGCGCCGCGAGGACGCGCCGCGTCGCACCTTCCGGCGGAAGGATGACGACGTTCTTGTGCTCGCGGTTCGAAACGAGGAAGTCCATGAGCCGCTGGTTCTCGAGCTCATCGGCGACAACGGTCAGTGGGATGTCCTGCGCGATGCGCGCGCCGCCGAGCTCGAAGTTCCCGAAGTGCGCGGAGACGAAGATGATCCCGCGTCCGCGTTCGCGCGCGGATTGGAGGTGCTCCAGCGAAGCCTGATCGATCGTCACCAGCTCGTGCAGCTCGGCCTGACCCATCGAGGGGAACCGCATGATCTCGGTGAGGTATTTGCCGAAGTTCCGAAAGGCGCGCCGCGCGACGCGCGCCACCTCCGGGTCCCCTGCGGACTTTCCCAGGACGACCGCGAAGTTGCTCTTCGTGATCTCCCGCCTGCGCCGCCACACCAGATAGCCGATCTCGCCGCCGAGCACGGCGCCGCTGTAGACGAGGCGCGCTGGGAGGCGTTGCACCATCGCCGCCGCGACCCGCCACGACCAGTACACGAGGCCGTCGCGGAAGGGTACGCGGAGCCGCACTAGGCCTTTCCCGCGAGCGTCGCCTGGTCGGTCCCCTTGATGTACGCCTCGACTCCCTCGCGCGCTTTGTCGTCGTGGATCTGGCGTGGTGGCGACTTCATGAAGTACGCGGACGGCGCGACGATGGTCCCGCCGAGGCCTCTATCGAGCGCGAGCTTGCAGCAGCGGATCGCGTCGATGACAACACCGGCGCTGTTCGGCGAGTCCCAGACCTCGAGCTTCACCTCGACGTTCAGCGGCACGTCGCCGAACGTGGTGCCCTCCATCCGGATGTAGCACCACTTCCGGTCGAGCAGCCACGGCACGTAGTCGGACGGGCCGACGTGGACATCATCCGGATCCAGAGGGTAGTCCAGCATGCTCGTCACAGCGTTCGTCTTGCTGATCTTCTTGGACTCAAGCCGCTCGCGCTCGAGCATGTTCAGGAAGTCGGTGTTGCCGCCGAAGTTCAGCTGATAGGTACGGTCGAGCCGCACACCGCGATCCATGAAGAGCCGGGTCAGCACGCGGTGCGTGATCGTCGCCCCGACCTGGGACTTGATGTCGTCGCCGATGATCGGCAGGCCCTTGGCGGCGAAGC
>JBDTMY010000118.1:0-3854 GCA_039934015.1 Chloroflexota bacterium
GACGAGATGTCGTAGACGACGCGGTTCACCGCCGCGATCTCATTCACGATCCGCGCCGATGCGCGCGCGAGCACGTCGTACGGCAGGCGCGCCCAGTCGGCGGTCATGAAGTCCTCGGTCGTAACGGCGCGGAGGGCGACGAGCGCGCCATAGGTGCGGAAGTCCCCCATCACGCCAACGCTTCGCACAGGAGTGAGAACGGCGAAGGCCTGGGCGACGGTGCGGTACAGGTCCGCCGCCCGGAGCTCCTCGAGGAAGATCGCGTCCGCCTGCCGCAGGGTATCGAGCGCCTCGTGGTCGATGGCGCCGAGCACACGCACGGCCAGGCCGGGTCCGGGGAAAGGGTGGCGCCACAGGATGTCCTCGGGGATGCCGAGCTCGGCGCCAACGCGGCGGACCTCGTCCTTGAACAGCCGCCGCAGCGGCTCGACGACCTCGAGCGACATGACCTCGGGCAGCCCGCCGACGTTGTGATGCGTCTTGATGCGCGCGCTGGTCTTGGACTCGCGCGAACGCGACTCGATCACGTCGGGATAGATCGTCCCCTGCACGAGAAGGTCGACATCGCCGACGCGGCGCGCCTGCTCCTCGAAGCAGCGGATGAACTCCTCGCCGATGATCATCCGCTTCTGTTCCGGATCGGACACGCCAGCGAGGCGCCGCAGGAATCGCTCCGATGCGTCGACATGGACGAGACGCAGCCGCGGACCGAAGGTCGCGACGACCTCCTCGGCCTCGTTCGCGCGCAGCAGCCCGGTGTCGATGAACACGCACGTGAGCCGGTCACCGATCGCGCGCGCGACGAGCGCGGCCGCGACCGCGGAGTCGACGCCACCGGAGAGCGCGCAGATCGCGTGACGGTCGCCGATGGTCCGCTTGAGCTCGGCGACAGCCTCCTCGATGAACGTCGCGGGGGTCCAGTCGCCGGCGCAGCCGCACACGCGATACAGAAAATTGCGCAGCACCTCCGCGCCGCGCGGCGTGTGCATGACCTCAGGGTGGAACTGCACGCCGAAACGGTTCCGGCCGTCGCTCATCGCGGCCAGCGGAAGCCTCTCAGTCCGCGCGATGCCGTGGAAGCCGGGCGGGAGCCTCTTGACCGTGTCGCCGTGGCTCATCCAGGCGCGCTCGTGGTCGGAAAGACCCTCGAACAGGCCACCCGACTCGGCGATGTCGACGGTCGCGGGACCGTATTCGCGCTTGCCCTCGGGCGCGACCTCACCGCCGAGGACGTGCGCCATGAGATGCATCCCGTAGCAGATGCCGAGGACGGGGAAACGTCCGTCGAGGACAGCGGGCTCGATCTGCGGCGCGTCCGCGTCGTACACGCTCGACGGCCCGCCCGAGAGGATCACGCCCACCACGCCGCGGCGCTCGAGCTCCTTGGCGGTCACGTCGTGCGAGAAGATCTCGCAATACACCCGCGACTCACGAACACGGCGTGCGATCAGCTGCGTGTACTGGGATCCGTAGTCGAGAATGGCGATCGTCGCGCGGTGCTGCGGGACGGACTCCCCCTCCGTCGTCTGGAGGCGGCTGTCCGGCACTCTCACCTATTGATTATCGCGTACACGCTCATGACGCTTGCTGGACTGCGCCATGATGGGTCCTGAGGAGAACAGCCGCATGGATATCGCACTCGCGGACCAACACATCTTCATCCTCGATGACCGGCTCACGCCAGACGACGCTCGGCAGCGCGCCATGGATAAGCGCGCCGGTGCGTTCGGCAGTGGGCTTGGGAACCTGCTCCAGCGCCCGAAGGCGGACGACATCGAGCTCGTCAACAGCCAGCGACGTTTGGAGCCGTTCTGGCACGTCGGCGGGCGAGCGCTCTATGTCTACGAGCGCGCGCGCGAGTACACGGTGCCCGCAAGCGGCGCGGAGGTCCGAGAGGTCAGGGTGCGCGGAGAGGCCTATCCGGTGAGGGCCGCCGCCGGCCGGTCCGCTTTCGTACTTCCCACGATCGAGCACTGCCGTGACGAGTTCCAAGAAGAACTCTACGTCGACGGCGTGAGCGGCGCGCCCGTGACGGATGCGTCGTCGATCCTGAGTGGGGCGAAGCAGGAAGTGACCGACCTC
Organism: Chloroflexota bacterium; assembly: GCA_039934015.1. GTDB lineage: Bacteria > Chloroflexota > Limnocylindria > P2-11E > P2-11E > CF-39. The sequence goes on from JBDTMY010000118.1 coordinate 2,083, forward strand.
GCGAAGGCGGCGGAGAACAACACGATCGTCGTCCCACCGACGCAGCACGCCTCGTCTCTGGTGCGACAGCTACTCGCCTCGATGCTCAAGCCGGTCCAGGCCGACACGGTTGCGGAGGAGTCGATGACGCTGGACCACATCGACCTCTACTACCGGCCATGGTGGGCCTTCGAATTTCACTGGAAGCCCAAGGACAAGCGTGGGGTCGTGGAGATCGACGCGGTCACCGGCCTGATCCGCCCAGGTCAGGCCCTCATGGCAAAGGTCCAGCGCATCGTTACCCGGGACACGCTGTTCGATATCGGAGCGGACACCGTGGGGCTGCTCGTGCCCGGCGGCGGGATCGCCGTCAAGGTCGCGAGGCTGGCGATCGACCGAAACCAGAAGTCCTGACCGAGCGCCGTCAGACCAACATCTAGAACCGCGTCGACCCCGTGAATGTGAATGCCGCCAGATGCAGCGCGGGCACGCGCTGGCAGGCGGTCATCAGACCGAACTGCTCGCCGGTGACCAGTAGCGACAGATCCCTGCTGATCCCGCGCACTCCGCCGAGCGCCTCGTGGTACGACTGCGTGAAGCGGAAGTTCTTCACCGGATGGGCGATCTCGCCGTCGAGGATCGCGAACGTCCCATCGCGCGTCATCCCGGTGACGATGGTCCGCAGCTGGTGGACCCAGCGCGTGTACCAGAAGCGCGTCACGAGCACGCCCTTCTTCACGCCGGCGATGAGCTGCTCGCGCGTCTTGTCACCGGCCTCGAGGCGCATGTGCATCGGGGCGGGAAAACCGGAGAACGGCTGGGCGTGACCGGTGTTCGCCGCTTTGCTGCGGTGCGCGGTCACGGAGTCGTACACGATGGCGCGCGCGACGCCGTTCTCGATGAGCGTCACGCGATCGCTGGGCTGCCCTTCGAAGTCGAACGGGCGCGGGATGGCGCGTGAGTCGAACGGGTCCTCGACGATCGTGATCGGGCCGGTGACCTTCTCGCCGATCCTTCCGCCGACGAAGGAGCGGCCCTCTTCGACCGCCAGCCCGTTCAGCTGCAAGCCGAGGAAGCCGACCATGTCGCGCACCGCGTACGGCGTGAGCACGACCTCATAGGTGTCCGGTGCGAGGTCGCGCGGATGCTGCGCGATGGAGGCCTTGCCCACGGCTTCCGCCGCTGCGCCATCCACGTCGAGCCCGGTCACGTCGGTCGACACGCGCTGCGCGTAGGCGGAGCCGTCATCACCGATCGCGGCGATCTGCGCCTCCGCGTAGGTCTGCGGCCAATAAGCCCAGGTCCCGAGCGTGCTCGCGACCGCGATCTCCTGAACGTTCGTCGACACGAAGCCGGCCGCGTTCAGCTTCACTCCGGTCGCGGTGTCGCACAGTGTCTTCGCGGCGCGTGCGCGATCGAGCGGCGTCGCCTCGGCGGTCTTCGCGACGTACGCGGACGGCGATGTTGGGATGGGACGCGGCGCGGGCAGTCCGGGGAACGTCGGATCCTCGGGCGTACGACGGGCCAGGTCCGACGCGAGCTCTGCCGCGCGGCGGATGCCTTCGTCGTCGAGCCGGTTCGTCGTGGCCGTCGCGCGCCGCGTACCGACGACGACACGCACGCGTAGCTCGGCCTCCCGGCTCGTCACGTTCTGATGGATCGCGGAATTCGCGAAGCGCGTGAGCGAGCCCGTGCGGCCGATGACCAGCGCCTCGGCCTGATCGCCTTTCGCGGCACGCATCGCGCGCTCGGCGATGGAACGCAGCTCTCGTTCGCCGAAGAGGACCTCGGTC
>JBDTMY010000119.1:0-11315 GCA_039934015.1 Chloroflexota bacterium
GCTCGATGGCGGACTTCAGCTCCTTGAGCCAGTCGCCCTGGTTCTGCTCGACCAGGCGCACGCACCACGCGAGCGCGTGGGCGCGGCTCCGTGCCACGCCCGAGTCCACGAGGGCGTCGAGCACTTCGCGCTCGGGAAGCCGGAGGCGGGTCATCGCGGGGACCGCGAGGTGCGTGAACATCTCGCGCGCGTCGCCGCAGCGGGCGCCCCACGCGAGCTTCCGCCCGAACCGCTGCTCGGCCTCTTCCGAGATCCGCATGCGCAGCTCGCGGGTGTCCTCGCGGTGCTGCTTGATCCGGCCGGAACGTGCCGAGTTGGCGGCCTCCGGACCGGCGTCGCCGGGCAGCTGCGGCTCCGGCAGCGTGCCGATGACCCAGATCTCGTCGCGGTCGGCACGCACTTCCGGCGCGCCGGTGAACCAGTCCTTGGGGATCCGGCCGGCGAACCACCCCTTCAGCTCGTCATTTGCGCTCATTTTCAGCCTCCTGATACTTAATTACACTGTAATCACCATCTGGCCGCAAATGCAAGAGGCTGGGTCAAAGATCACATTCCCGTAGGGTCGCCACGTGCGAGCCGCCATCGGTCTCCTGATCCTGAGCGGGGTGGCCTTTGGCTTCACCTACTCCGACCACGCGCCCCTCATCCCCCTCGTCTCGGCCGATCTGCGGCTGGATGATCTCGGCGCCGGCCTGCTGTCGACCGCGCTCTTCACGATGAACACGGTCACGACGCTGCTTTCGACCAGCCTCGCGGAGCGGCTCGGTCCGAAGCGCGTGGTCGGCGCCGGCCTCGCCGTTTCGACGATCGGCGCCCTCGGCTTCGCGGTCGCGCCCGTCTACGCGGTGGCTCTTCTCGCGAAGGGGCTCCAGGGTGCCGGCTCGGGACTCGCGTTCGTCGCCGCGGCGCGCTACATCGCCGGCCTCTACGGCGAGCGGCGGAGTCACTTCGCTCTTGGTCTTTACGGCGCGGGCTTTCCGCTCGGCAGCGCGGTGGCGCTCGTGGCGATGCCCACCCTCGCCACGGCGCTCGGCGGGTGGCGCGGCGCGTTCTGGGCCGAAGCGGCGCTCATTGGCGCGATCGCCGCGCTGTGGTGGCTCGCGCCCTCGGTGCCGACCGTCGCTCGGCGCGGAAGTATCCGTGATGCTGTGCGCTGCCGCAATTGCTGGTGGACGAGCCTCCAACACGCCGCCGGCTTCGGTCTCGCGATCTCGTCGGGCACGTGGATCACGGTCTACCTGCTGCGGGAGTTCCGCCTGCCGCTCGAGCTTTCGGGTCTCCTCGGCGCGCTGCTGCTCGTGCTTGCCGTGCTCTCGCGATCCCTCGGCGGATGGCTCATCGCGCGCGAGCACGTGCCGACCCGCCGCGTCATGCGCATCGGCGATCTTCTGATCATCGCCGGCGTGGTGCTCCTCGCGCTACCCGATCGTGCGCTCGCGGTCGCGCTCGGCGGGACCGTCCTCGTCGGCCTCGGCGTGGGCCTTCCCTACTCCGCCGTGTTCAACACGGCCGCCGCGTCGCTGCCGAGCGCGCCGGCGGCCGCGCAGGGACTCGCGGCGATCGGCGGCACCATCGGCGTGATGATCGGCGCGCCCGCGATGGGGTACCTGGTGCAGACGTTCGGCTTCTGGGCGGCGTGGCTCTTCGTCGGTGGGGTGTCAGCGGTCGCCTTCGCCGGCATCGCATTCATGCGCGGCGAGGAGGAGCTCGGGTGAGGCGCCTCGCGGCGCCCATCGCGGTCGCGTTACTCGTAGCGATCGGCGCGGTGGAGGCGAGCGTCAGCGCGCAGCAGCTCGCGGAGTCAGTCGGACGGCCGCGGCTCGAGGTCGCGGGGGTGGCGCTCAGCGCCGCGGGACTTCTCGCGAGCACCGTCGTCTACGCGATCCTCGGTCACCTCGCGGTCGACGATCGCGCGGCACTGCGGACCGGAGTGACCGTGGGTGCGCTGGCGGGCCTGATCGGCGGCGCCGTCCGCGCGGTCCTCATCAGCGCGCCGGTGGCCGATCTCGTCGCGCGTTACGCCGCCGTGCCAGGTTGGTTCACGGGCGTGGCGCTCCTGGTGTTCGTCGCGCTGTCGTGCGTCGCGAGCGCGGTGGGCGGAGGGCCGCTGGCGTGGACCGGCCGCAGGCTCAGTCGAGCGATGCGGTCGCGACCTCCTGCCTGACACGGTCGATGCTCCCATCGGCCTGGAGCGACTGGAACACCGCGACGACCTCGGGATCGAACTGGGCGCCTGAGCCCGCGATCACGGCGGCCATGCCTTCCTCGATCGTCCACGCCGTCTTGTACGGCCGCTTCGAGGTCAGTGCATCGAAGACGTCGGCGACCGAAACGATGCGCGCCGCGAGCGAGATCCCGTCGCCCTTCTTCCCGTCGGGGTAGCCGCGCCCGTCCCAGCGTTCGTGATGCTCACGCGCGATGGCGCGCGCGGTCTCGAAGAAGCGCGCTTGGCCGAGCATCACCTCGCCGTCGATGCAGTGCTGCTTGATCACCTCGAACTCTTCGGGCGAGAGGTGGTGCTCGCTCTGGAGGATGTGATCCGGCGTGTGGATCTTTCCCACGTCATGCATGACGCTCGAGTAGCCGAATTCCTCGACGACCTGCGTCGGTAGCCCGAGGCGCTTTCCCATGGCCTCGACGTACTTGCGGACCCGCAGGAGATGCGAGCCCGTCGTCTGGTCCTTGATGGTCGCGGCCAGCAGGAGGTGGCTGATGCCCTGGAGACCCGTGCGGCGCAGCTCCTCGTTCGCGACCCGCTCGGCCTCGAGCGCGGTCTCCAGCTGCTCGCGGCGCTCGCGCTCGCTGCGCAGCATCGTCGCGAGATCCTCCGCGTAGCGCGTGCTCTGCCGCTCGAGAAGCCGCATCTCGCGCAGCTTGGTCTCGAATTCGAGACGGACCGCCTGCTCGCGGCGGTAGACCTCGGCGAAGTCGCTCGCCATTCGGACCGCCTGCGAGTTCGCCTGGTCGGCGACGCGGATCGCCTGCTGCAAGAGCTGGCGGAACACTTCGCCGGCAACGGTCGAACCGGCCGCGGGCATGATGATGCGGGGAGAGACCTCGATCACTTCGATCGACATCCGCTCGGGCCTTTCCTCTGGCATGGCCGGACTAGCTGTGCGCGAGGATCCCGCGGATGGTGTCGATGAGCTCGAGCGGTCCGAAGGGCTTGGTCAGGTACTGCGTCGCGCCGACCGCGAAACCGGTCTTCTTGTCGCTCTCGCTCTCGTGCGCGGTGAGCATCACGACGGGGATGTCCTTGGTGCCGGGCTCGGATTTGAGCTGCCGGCAGACCTCGAAGCCATTTGGCCCGGGACCCATGTCGACATCGAGAAGAACGAGATCGGGCTTCTCGGCGCGCGCGAGCTCGAGCGCCTCGGTGCCGTTCTTGGCCTCGAGGATCGTCCAGCCCTGCGTCGACAGCGTGATACGGACCATCTGGCGGATAGGCACCAGGTCATCAGCGATAAGGAGCTTTGCCATGCGTCGGATGTTAGACGGGTCGTGCGTCATACGACCCCCCTCCGTGGGGAGTTAGGCGCCACGGGCGAGCACTTTCCCCCCGCGCGGGGAGGTCGGGCCCTGGCGTGTCCACGAGTCGAGGGTCACCAGACCCAGGCGGGCGGCCTCCGCTACCGCCTCCAGGCGGGAGTGCGCGCCAAGCTTGCGCAGCACCGCCTGAACGTGTGCGCGGAGGGTGGCCGTGGAGATACCCAGAGAGGCCGCGGCCACCGCCGTGCTGGAGCCGCTGGCGAGGAGATACAGGACCTCGAGCTCGCGCGGGGTCAGCGGCTCGGTCAGCGTGGCGGGCTCGCTGCGCTCCGAGAGGAGCAGACGCTGAAGCTCGCTCGACGAGAACAAGACCTCGCCGCCCGCCGCCGCGCGCACTGCGCCGACGACCTCGCTGAAACCCCGCTCTTTCGTCAGATGCCCGACCGCGCCCGAACGCGCGACGTCGGCGAGAGTGAACGCGCTCGGGTCACCGGTGAGAACGACCACCCGCGTCTGGGGCACAGACAAGCGTGCCGCGCGAGCCAGGTCCGCACCCGTGCCGTCCGGCAGGTGGTAATCACACAGGACGACATCGGGTCGCACTTCGACCAGCGCAGCGGTCGCGCTGCGCACGTCGTGCTCCACCGCGACGACTTCGATGTCTTCGGCGGTGCGCATCGCTACGCGCAGCAGCTCGGCGAAGAGCCGCTCGTCGTCGACGATCATCACGCGGATCGTGCCGCTCATTGCTCGACTTCCTGGCTGCCGCCGCTGCGTATCTGCGCGCCAAGCGCCGCGACCACGGCGGGATCGATCTCGCCGCGAGCGACCGCGCCCTGCATGATGCGAACAGCCTCCTGCTCGGAGACCGCGGCGCGGTCCGGGCGATCCACGAGGAGCGCTTCGAACCGGTCCGCGACGCTGACGATGCGGACCTCCAGCGGGATCTTCTCGGCGGGAAGGTGATCCGGATACCCGCCGCCGTCGAGGCGCTCGTGGTGCCAGCGGACGATCGGCAGGATCGGCGCGAGCGGCGTCACATGCTTCAGGAGCTCCTCGCCGAGTAGTGGGTGGCGCTCGATCGCCTCGCGCTCGTGCGAGGTGAGCTCCCCCGCCTTGTGCACGATCGGCGGCGGCAGCTTCGCGTTGCCGATGTCTCGCAGCAGCGCCCCGAGCCGGATCGTTCCGATCGCGACGGGGTCGAGCCCGAGCACTTCTGCGATCGACACGGCGCGCGCCGCGACCCGCTCGCCGTGACCCATCATGAATCGGTCGTGCGCTTCGAGTGACGTCGCGAGCGTGACGAGCGCATCCGCCGCGGCGCCCATGTCGTGCACCAGACGCCTCTCGCGCACGAGGAGCTCGGCGTGCCGCGTGAGATCGCCGTCCAACCTCGCGAATTCGGTTGCGGGCGTCTCGGAACCTCGCGCGATCACGAGGACCGCCGTTCCATCGTCCACCAGGCCGTCGTCCGGCGTGGCGCCCTCGTCGACCAGCACGAGATCGACGGCCTCCGCGCCGTCGTTCGCGATCTCGAATCGCGCGGCCAGCAGCTTCTCAGCCGCGGCGCGGCGCGCCGCGTCCTTCAGCGCGACCGCGACGACGGGTCGGACGCGTTGCGCACGCACCACCTGCGGCTCCAACCGGGGAGGACGGGCGTTCCGCGTCTGAAGGAGTACGGCATCGATACGTGCGAGGAGCTCCGCAGCGTTCCACGGCTTCGTGACGTAGTCCGCCGCGCCACAGGAGAGGCCACGTACCTTGTCGACGACCTCTCCACGGGCTGACAGGAAGATCACCGGGATGTGCGAGATCGCGCCATCGCTCTTGATGCGTAGACAGACGTCATATCCGTCGGTGTCCGGCAGCATCACATCCAGTAGCACCAGGTCAGGCACGATCTCGCGCACCAGCGCGAGGCCTTCGCCGCCGTCCTTGCCGACGACGACCTTCATGCCGTTCGCTTGCAGGCGGCGCTGCAGGACGTCGGCGGAAGCGGGGTCGTCCTCGACGACCACGACGCTCGTCGCCCTCTTCGCGGTGCCCGGGAGAGGCGTCAGCGCAAGATCGTTCATGGCTTCAGGCCCTTTTGCTCTTCACCCAGGAGGTGGCGCATCGCGACGACGAACTTCGACGGCCGCTCATTCACCATGTGGTCGCGGATGTAGGAATAGAGCTCGTCCGCCCAGCGCGGCAGATCCTGGAACCACTTCACCTCAATGATGACGCCAGGCTCACGCGCGATGACCGGACCGATACGGCACGGCATCGAGCTCGTGTCATTTGTTATCCATGGCACCGCGAGGTACATCAGGTTGTGGTCGGCCGTGATACGCATGCTGGCATCCGGCGCCGAGTACGCGATGCGGTTGTATTGCGTGACCACGACAGGCCGGATGCCGTCAGCGATGGTGCGGTCGGCGCGCTCCACGAGGCCGTTTTGATCGCGCGGCATCTTCTGTTCGCCCCGGAGGTATGCCGGCAGGGTCATCGTCGGAACCTCGTAACGCTCTTTGAACGACGTGCTCGCGGAGTCGTCCTTCATCTCAAGGTAGACGTTCTCACCGGCGAAGATCTGGTTGGGCCGCGTCCGGTGATATTCGCGAACTCGCAGCTGGAGCGCCTTGCCGGCCTCGGCCGCGCGGAACACGTTCCAGCCGTAGGTGTCGAGATACGTGGTGGTCGACCATTGGTACGGTCGGTCATCACGATCCAGGCCGAGGTGCGTACCGCTCGTCCGAAGCGCGAGACGCGCGACGGACTCGTTCACGAGGAAGCGGTGCTCGTTACGCCGCGCGGTGTCGCTGCCCGAGTCGAGCACGACGTTCTTCACGCGGTCACCGCTGCGTGATCGGCGGCCGCCGCCGGCAGGGTGAGATCGATCATCGCGCCGGGCTGTCCCGGGTTGGCGACGCGGATCGTGCCGCCGTGCAGCGCGACCGCGAGGCGGCAGAACGCGAGGCCCAGTCCGGTGCCACCGCGGCTCCGTCCGTTGCCCCCCTGATAGAAGCGGTCGAACACGTTGGGCGCGTCCTGGGTCGTGATGCCCGGCCCGGTATCCGACACGCGAATGAGCACGAAGTCGGTGCCCTCGTCGGCCTTGCGCGCTTCGATGTGCACCTTGCCACCGCTGGGCGTGTGCTTCACCGCGTTCGCCAGCAGGTTCGTCAGCACGCGCACGACGAGCCCGTCGTCGACGAACACGGTGGCATCCCCGACCTCGCTCGTCACCGTGATGTTCTTCGCGCGGGCCTCGGGCTTCACCTGGGACATGCTCTTGCGCGTGAGCTCGTCCAGGCGGATCGCCTGGGGCACCGCTTCGAGACGGCCTTCCTCCAGCTTGTATACGTCCAGCAGAGCATTGACCATCCGCAGCATTTCACTGACGTTCGATTCGGAAAGTCCGAGCAGCTCCGCGAACTCGGGTCGCGACGGATCCAGCTGGCCCATGCCGACGAGCTGCAGGAACGCGACGACGCTGTTCGCGAGGTTCCTGATGTCGTGGCCGAGCATGCCGATGAGCTCCTGCCGAGAACGCTCGACCTTCTTGAGCTCCTCGTTGCTGGCGCGAAGCTGGTCCTGCAGGCGCTTCGTGAAGAGCGCGCTCCGCACGCGCGCCGCGAGCTCGACGGGCTCGAACGGCTTCGCGACGTAGTCGACGCCGCCGGCTTCGAAGCCCGTGACCACGTCATCGGTCTGATCCTTCGCGGTAACGAAGATGACGGGGATCGCGGCGGTCCGCTCGTTCGCCTTGAGGCGCCGGCAGGTCTCCCAACCGTCGATGCCCGGCATCATCACGTCCAGCAGGATCAAGTCGGGCAGTTCGCGGTCGGCGATCGCGAGGGCTTGTTCGCCGCTCGACGCGCGCAACACTGCGCAACCGAGCGCGGCGAGCCGGCGCGAGATGAGATCGAGGTTCGCGGGCTCGTCATCGACCGCTAGGACCGACCCGAGGCGATCGATCACCGCCGGGGCAGCGTCGGGCCGCCTGATCCCCGAGGTCACAGCCGCGGTCTCCGGGAGGAAGCGCGCGAGGACCGCGCGCAGCTCCGCGGGCGCGTACGGCTTCGAGACAAAGTCGTCACAGCCTGCGTCGATCGCGCGCTGGCGGTCTTGCTGCATCGCGAGCGCGGACACGGCGATGATCGGGATGCGAGCCGCCCACGCCTCTTCGCGGAGTAGCCGTGTGACGGTCCACCCGTCGACCCGAGGGAGCAGCAGATCCACCAGGATCGCATCGGGGTGTTCTGCTCGCGCCACATCCAGACCGGTCTGGCCATCCATCGCGACCAGCGCTTCATGACCGGCGGCCCGGATGATCCGCTGCGCGACGTCGAGGTTGTTGGCCTCGTCTTCGATGACGAGGACCCGCGCGACGCCGCTCATGACCGCGCCGCCGCGCCGGTCAGCGTGCCCTCGGGAAGCGCCGCGGCGCGCACCCGCACCGGGAGCGTGAACAGGAACGTGCTGCCGACGCCGATCGTGCTCTCGACCCAGATGCGGCCGCCGTGCAGCGCGATGAGCCGCTTCGAGATGGCCAGACCCAGGCCGGTCCCGCCGTAGCGGCGCGTCGTCGACGCGTCGACCTGACGGAACTCGTCGAAGATGTACGTCTGGGCCTCGGGCGGGATGCCGACACCGGTATCGACGACCGCGATCGTGATCCAGCCATCGACGATGGTGGCCCGGATCGTGACCCCGCCGTGCTCGGTGAACTTCACCGCATTGGCCAACAGGTTGACCAGGACCTGGCGGATGCGCGCACGATCGGCCCAGGCCGTCGGCAACGTGCTGGCGACCTCGGCCCGCAGGCTGAGCGACTTCGCGTCCGCGCCGGCACGCATGAGCTCGATGACGTCGTCGATGACGAGCGGAACGTCGACCTCTTCGATGTTGAGCTCCATCTTGCCGGCTTCGATCTTCGCGAGGTCGAGCAGGCCGTTGATGAGGCCGAGGAGATTGTCCGCGGCCTGCACCACGCGCTCGAGGTCGGCGGTCTGCTGCTCGGTGAGATCGCCGTCGAGTCCGTCGAGCATGAGCTTTGTGTATCCGATGATCGCGTTCATGGGGGTGCGCAGCTCGTGGCTGACTGACGCGAGGAATTCGCTCTTCAGCCGGTTCGCGCGCTCCAGCTGCAGGTTGTTGTCCTTCAGCTCGTTCACGAGATCCGCGTTCTCTTTGGCGACGCTCACGAGCCGTGCGATCGTGCGCAGCGCGCGAGCCTCGGTATCGGTGATCTCACGCGGCGCCTTGAAGTACGCGGACAGGAGGCCCGCGGCCCGGCCACGCGCCGACAGCGGGATGTGCGCAACGTACGGCAGCGGATTCTGCGGGACGTGCAGGTGCTGGATCTGGTTCGGGTCGTAGACCGGATTGACGAGCACGCGCGTCGCGAGCATCACGGCCGTGTCGGCGTCAACGCCGATCGTGGTCGGCGCGATGAGACGCCCCCCGGAACCGGTCGGCGAACCAGGCGCGTCCTCGCGGATGACGATCGACGCGCCGTCCGCGTGGAAGAGCGCGACCATGCGGGACAGCGACTCGGCGAAGATCCGCTCGCGGTCGGTGACGCCAACGACGGCGTCGGCCACCTCGTTCACCGTGCGGACCTCGGCCAGGTACTCCTGCTGCGCGCGCTCACGTTCACTGAGCGAGCGCGCCATCGTGTCGAACGCGCGCTCCAGCGTGCCGATCTCGTGGTGCGACTGCTGTCGAACGCGCACGCCGAGGTCGCCGGCCTCGATCTTCTGCGCGGCCGCCGCCAGCTCCTCCAGCGGCTTGGTCATCGCGGATGCCGAGCGGTACGCGAAGAACGTCACGAGACCGATGAGGCCGGCCGCCAGCACGAAGAGGATCACCAGTAACGTGCGCTGAGCGGACTCGAGGCCCTCGAGCGGCAGCATCACGGCGAGGATCGGCGGCTGACCGCGCTGTGCGCCTCCGCGCATGACCTGGAAGATGCCGTGGTAGTTGTGTCCGCCTAGCGTGACGTTCCGGACGTACACGTCCCGAGGCGCGCTATCCACCTGCTCGACCGTCGGGAACGCGGTGTCTTCGGAGATCGGCGTGGTCGAAGAGCGCACTTTGTCGTTCCAAACGAGGGCGAGCTGCGCGTCGCTCTTGGTGTTGATGCCCTTCAGATATTCGTCGCCGAGCACCGATCCGAGCTCGACGTAGCCGATGTTGTCCTGCTCGCCGCGGATCACCCAAATCGCGCGGATGACCAGCCCGCGACCGGGTTCGTCGGCGAGGACCCACGACTGCTGCGAGCCAGCCAGGGCGGCGATGACGAGCTCCGGATTCAGCTTTTCGCCGGCGTCAAAGTCCTGCCCCCCACCAATGAGGACGCCATGAACATCGGAGATGTTCATGAAGTCGACATTCAGGCGTGACTTCTGCGGAAGCAGGAAGGCCTCGATCGACGCACGGCTCCTGCCTTCCGTGAGCTCGCGGGTGTCAGGGAGACCGGCGATCAGTGATGCCTGCGCCAGCAGGAGGTCCTTCAGATCCTGAATGTCTTTCGCGGCCGCCTCAGCGACGATGTTCGCCTCGTCCTCGAACTGCTTCGCGATAAGGTCGTTCGATTCGTAGAGGGCGACCGCCGCGAGCACAACGAGCGCGCCCACCGCCACCGCGACCGTCCGACCGACGAGTGCGCGGAGAAGGCTCGGCGCGAAGAGCTGGCTAAGGAATCGCACGAAGTCCGTCCTAGAGACCGGCCAGGATCTTTTGCCCCTCCGGGCCCTTCACAAAGTCCAGGAAGGCCTTGACCGTTGGCTTGACCTTGGCCGGATCCGTGTGCGAGACGAAGTACAGCGGACGTCGGATCGGGTACGTGCCGTTCGCGAGCGTATCGCGCGTCGCGGCGATGCTGTCGATCGTGAGCATGCGGACGTCGGTCGTGCTGAACGCCTTCGCGTTCATGGTCATCATGCCGATCGAGTCCTTGAATGAGCCGAGCGCCTTGAGGGTCTCGTCGATCTGGAACACCTCGATGGCGTCCTTGGCATACACCGGCTTCGTTGAGCCGAAGAAGTACGACTCGAACGCCGAGCGCGTCGACGACTCAGGCTCGCGGAGCATCACGCGAATCTTGCCGGGCGTGCCGCCGACCTCTTTCCAGTCGGTGATCTGGCCGGTGAAGATCTTCGCGACCTGGTCCTTGGTCAGAGCCTTGATCGAGTTGGTCGCGTTGACGCCGACACCGGTGCCGGATGCGCCGATCGGAACGGTCTCCACCGTGCCCTTCTCGGCGGTCCTGAGGTCGCGGCTGATATAGCCAAGATCCACGTTGCCGCTGACGGTGAGGGACACGCCGGCGTCAGAGCCGACGTCGTCAAAGCCCTGCCAGAGCACGGTGCCGTGCGAAGCCGAAAAGCCTGAGGTCAGGGCCTTTACGGCGTCCAGCGCCCCGCCGCCGCCTTTGAGCACGAACGCCCCGCCCAGCGGGTCGTCCGTCGGCTTCGCGATCGGGTTGGCGCCGCCGCAGCTCGCCACCAGCAGAGCCACCAGCACCAACATGAGCGTTCTATGCAGGAGCGTCATCTAACCCTTGCCTCCAAGTCGGCCAACGTCGGTTAGGCCAGTTGATGGAAGTGTGGCCCCGCTAACTGGCCTGTCCATCCCTCTAACGGGGAGGGGACCGGCCGAAACGGGCTAATTAGCCGCTATAGGTCAGTTGGCTTAGCCAGCGGGCGCGCCTTCTTGGCCGGAAGGCGGTGCAGCAGACGCTCCGAGGAGGCCCGGATCTCTTCGACGGCCGCGTCGAACGCCTGGGCGTTGGCCGGCGCAGGAGCCCGGAAACCGCTGATCTTGCGGACGAACTG
>JBDTMY010000120.1:0-6461 GCA_039934015.1 Chloroflexota bacterium
ACCGGCTGATGATGCCGATCATGCTCGAGGCGATCCGCGCGCTCGAGCAGGGCGTCGCTAGCCCGGAGGACATCGACAAGGCCGTGAAGCTCGGCCTGCGCCACCCGATGGGCCCCTTCGAGCTCATCGACTACACGGGCCTCGACATCAACCTTCACGTCGCGAACACGTTCTTCGACGAGTTCCGCGACCCCGCGTGGGCGCCGCCACCGCTCCTTAAACGGATGGTCCTCGCCGGGCGCCTGGGAGTGAAGACCGGCAAGGGCTTCTACGAGTACGACGAGAACGGGAAGCGCAAGCCTTAGACGCTCTCGAGAACGAGGCGACCTGGAAGGCCGCGATGTGGGGCGCCATCGCGGGCGTCGCCCATGTCGCCGCGATCGCGTTCGGCTCCGGCTTCTATCCAGCGTGGTTCTTCCTGCTCACCGCCGTCGCGTACGGGCTGATGCTGCCGGTGATCGCGGTCCTCCACGTGCGTCACGTCCTCGTGCGCCAGAGCGGGGCGATGCTCGGCACGATCGCCGGCACCGCAGTGGTCGTCGTCGGAATCTCGGCGTCCGCCGCGCCCGAGCTGGCCGTCGCGGCGCTGTTCCTCCGAGCGATCTGGTGGTGGACCATCGGGAAGATGTGGTGGGAGACGGAGATCCTGCCCCGCTGGCTCGGTGCGGTGACGCTCGGTCTTGCGGTCGGCGAGTTTGCGCTGGTGCTCGCGCTCGGCCCGCTCGGGGCGGACCTGGCGGTCGCATGGCTCCCTCTCCGTGTTCTGCTCGGCATCTGGATGCTGGCCCTGTCGTACGCGCTGTGGCGATCGCGGGAGGCAACGGTCGCGCCGTGAGCGCCACGGCGGGGTGGGCCGGCGAGCCATCCTTCGCGGACGTGCTCGCGGCGCGCGATTTCCTTACTTCACATCTCGCGCCGACCCCGCTCATCCAGCGCGATGCGGTGAACGCGGCTCTCGGTCTCGAGGTGTGGCTGAAATGCGAGAACCTTCTGCCGACAGCGGCATTCAAGGTCCGCGGCGGCCTCAATCTCATCGGCCGCGATCCGACCGCCAAAGCCGGCGTCATCGGCGCGTCGACCGGCAACCATGGGCAGTCGCTGGCGTACGCGGGCGGTGTCTTCGGGGTTCCGGTGACGATCGTCGTACCAAAGAACGCCAATCCATTGAAGCTCGCGGCGATGCGCGCGAACGGCGCGACGATCGTGGAGCACGGCAACGACTACGACGACGCGCGCGAGGAGTGCGAGCGGCGTGCCGCGGCCAGCGGCACGCGTTACGTGCACTCGGGCAACGAGCCGTACCTCATCGCCGGCGTCGCGACGGCGGCGCTGGAAGTACTGACCGAGCGACCCGACATCGACGTCTTGATCGTCCCGGTCGGCGGCGGCAGCGGCGCATCGGGTGCGGCCCTCGTGGCGAAGACGCTTCGTCCCGAGATGACGGTGATCGGCGTGCAGGCCGAGGGCGCCTCCGCGGCGCACCAGGCGTGGCGCGACCGCGCGCCGCGCACGACCGAGCGCGCGGCGACGTTCGCGGAGGGGCTCGCGACACGCACATCCTTCGACCTGCCGCAGCGAATGCTCGCGGCGCTGCTCGATGACTTCGTGCTCGTGACCGACGTCGAGCTCTACGCCGCGATGCGGCTTCTTGTCGTCGAGGGACACATCGTCGCGGAGGGTGCGGGCGCGGCGCCCGTCGCGGCCGCGCGCGATCTGGCGGAACGGCTGGCCGGGAAGCAGGTGGCGTGCTGGGTCAGCGGCGGGAACGCGACCTCGGACTCACTGCGGCGCGCCCTCGACGCCGCCTGAGGCACCCGTCACAGATCCTCTGCGCGATACCATCGCGAGGATGACCGTGACCGCGCGCGCACCGCACGAGACGCTCGGACTGAGCCTCGACGACGTCAAAGGCATGTACCGAAAGATGCTCGAGACGCGCATGGTGAGCGAGCGCATCCTGCAGCTGAACCGCATGGGCCGGACGCCCTTCGGCGCGGGGACCGACGGTCACGAGGCGGCGCAGATCGCCGCCGCGTGGAACATCCGCCGCGGTAAGGACTGGACGGTCCCGTACTACCGCGACATGGGCGTCGCGTTCGTCCTCGGCGTCACGCCGCTCGAGGAGTTCCGGATGGTCCTCGCGAAGGCCACGGACACGCACTCCGGGGGCCGCCAGTTCCTGAACCAGTTCTCGAGCCCGAAGGACCGCATCGTGACGCGCTCGGTGTGCGTCGGCACCGAGTTCCCGCACGCCGTCGGCCTCGCGCTCGCGATCCGCAACCTCAAAGAGTCGAACATCGTGTTCGCGTTCGGCGGCGACGCCTCGACGAGCCCGGGCGACTTCCACGAGGCCGTGAACTTCGCCGCGATCCACAAGCTTCCGGTCGTATTCGTGATCGAGAACAACCTGCTCGCGATCTCGACGCGGGTCGAGCAGCAGATGGCCGTGGCGAACGTCGCCGACAAGGCGGCGGGCTACGGGATCCGCGGCTTCATCGCCGACGGGATGGACGTGCTCGACTCCTTTGCCAAGATGCGGCAGGCCGTGGAGCACACGCGATCGGGTGCCGGGCCGACGCTGGTGGAGCTCAAGTGCTATCGCTACCAGCCGCACACCTCCGACGACGACGACAGCCGCTACCGCACCAAGGACGAGGTCCGCGAGTGGATGGCGAAGGACCCGGTCGAGCGCGCGCGGAAGTATCTGAGCGAACACGGGACGACCGAGGCGGAGCTGGCCGCCGTCCGCGCTGCGCTCGACACCGAGATCGAGGCCGCGATCGCGCAGGCGGAGAGCGAGCCCGACCCCCGGCCCGAAGACGCGATGAAACACGTGTACGCCGAGGAGGCTCCGCGCCCCGACGGCACCCGCTCCTAACGGGGGTGCGCGGCCTCGCTGTCCTGCTCGCGCTCGTCGGCATCGCGTGCTCCGCGCAACCGGCGGAGATCAGCCCGACGCCGTCTCCAACACACGAACCCGGCACGACTCTCGTCACGGTGCTCCTCGACCTCTCGGGCGCGCGCGCCCCGAACGGGACCGCGCAGCGCAACGCGATGCAGCTCTGGCTGGATCAGCAACAGGCGCGCGGGAATCAGCAGCGGCTTCGCGCGAAGTTCGTAGACCTCGCCGGCAGCGACGCGCGACTTTTGATCGAGCTGCGCCGCGCGGCCGAAGACGACGGCGCCGACGCGGTCGTCATCGGGGCACCGTTCGCGTACGACGAGACGGTCGCCCGTGCGCTGGGCGTCGCACGGCTTCCGGTCGTGCTCACCCTGCCCGCCCCGGAGCCGACGTCGCTGTCCGGCGGCGGCTGGGCCTTCGCGCTCGCGCCCACCTTCGCGGACCTCGCGCGCGCGGCGGTCGACGATGCCACGCAGCGCGGCGTGCTGCTGCCGACCCTCCTCGCGAGCGACGAGTCGCCGACGGCGATCGGCGAACGCCTTGCGCTCGCCAGGGAGCTGGAACGGCGGGGCCTCGTCTCACCGACGGTGGTGATGGTCACCGCGCAGGACGCTGCGTCGCGCGTGCGCGCCGGAGCCGCCTTCGCGCGCAGCGTGCTCTTCACCGGCCCGGCCGCCACGTACCTTGACGCGACCCGCTCGATCGCCGGGGCCGGGATCACGCCGCGCGTGTATCTCTCCTATCTAATGGAGGCAAGCGACGCGGCCGCGCTGCGTGAAGGCGCCGACCTCGCCACCTGGCCGGGTTCGCGAAACCTCGCGGCCGTTTCCATAGCGCCTTCCACGGCCGACCGCGCCGCCTTCCTCCAGGCGTACAGCGGTCGGCATGGTCCCCCGAGCACACTCGCGGCGACGGCCTATGACGCGCTGACCCTCATCGACGCGGCCTCACAGGGCGCGGGCAGCCCGCCGGACCGGGCGCGGTTGCGGGACCGACTCGAGGCAACTACGTTCGCCGGCATCACCACCCGATACACGTTCGCGGCAGCGCGCCACGCCGGCTTCGACGCTGTCGACCTCGTGTACCTGCGCTGGAGCTCCGCCACCCGCGCCGGGTTCGCGCTCGCGCCGGGGCCCGCGTCGAGGGACGAGAGATGAGCGGGCTCGACCGCCTCATCTACGACTGGAACCGCGACGGTCGGGCGATGAAGGCCGACTACCGGGCGGTCGAGCTCGACGACGAAACGCTCCGCGACGGGCTCCAGGGTCCGTCGGTCCGCAACCCGCCGCTCGAGGTGAAGAAGCGGCTGCTGCAGCTCATGGATCAGCTCGGCATCGACAGCGCCGACATCGGGCTGCCCGGGGCGTCGCCGCGCGCGCGAGCGGAGATCGTCGAGCTCGCGAAGGAAACGACGCGCCTCAAGAAGCTGCGCCCGAACCAGGCGATCCGCACGCACCCGCTCGATGTCCAGGGGGCGATCGAGACCGCGGTCGCCTCCGGCGTCAAGATCGAGAGCTGCGCGTTCATCGGCTCGTCGCCGATCCGCCGTCTGGCAGAGGACTGGTCGCTCGACACGATGCTGAAGCAGGTCGAGGACTCGGTGACGACCCTCGTGAAGAACGACCTGCCCGTCATGTTCGTGACCGAGGACACGACGCGCGCCGATCCCGAGACGCTGATGAAGCTCTACGAGGTCGCGATCGGCTGTGGTGCGAAACGGATCTGTGCCTCCGACACCGTGGGCCACGCCACGCCCGAGGGTGTACGAAACCTCCTGACGTTCCTGCGTGAGGAGGTGATCAAAGGCAGGGGCGACGTCAAGCTCGACTACCACGGACACAACGACCGCGGTCTCGGGACGATCAACGCGCTCACCGCCACCGCGGTCGCCGATCGTGTTCACGGCTGCGCGCTGGGGATCGGGGAACGCGTCGGCAATACGTCGATGGACCAGCTGCTCGTGAACATGAAGCTCTGGGGCATCTTCGACGGCGATCTCACGCCGCTGGGCGAATACGTCGCGCTGGTCGCGGAGCACTGCGGCATCCAGATCCCGCCGAACTACCCCGCGCTCGGATCCGACGCGTTCCGCACGGGCACGGGCGTGCATGCGGCGGCGGTCATCAAGGCGCTGCGCAAGGGCGACCGTGATCTCGCGGACCGCGTGTACAGCGGAGTGCCCGCTTCGATGCTGGGCCGCGAGCAGCGCATCGAGGTCGGGCCGATGAGCGGCGAGTCCAACGTCATCTTCTGGCTCGAGTCACACGGGTTCGAGCCGGAACGCGACCTCGTGACGCGCGTTTTCGAGGCGGCGAAGGCATCGGACCGTCTTCTGACCGACGCCGAGCTGGAGCGTTTGGCGCGCGGCTAGCCCGAACTCCGTCGCTGCCGAGCGCCGCCACCCAGGAGACCGATGTCGACGGCGACGCCGACGAGAACAACGATGACGCCGAGGCCGTTCAGCCCGCCGAGCTCGTTCCGCGCGATCGCGTACGCGAGGGTCGTGGCCGGCAGGAAGAAGAAACCAAGCGTCGGCCAGACCCACGTTTCGTACGCGCGAGCGAGGTAGTTGCTGAGGAGCCAGAGGATGAACAGCACGATCCGCGGCGTGAAGAACCCGAGCAGGACGAAGAGGCAGCACACGCGCGGCAGAGTGCCACAATCGAAGCGATGACCCAGGTGATCCGAGCGGCCGAGCTACTGCCTGGTGTGGACGCGAAACGCATCGCGGGACCCGAGCGCGCCGCGGGCTTTCGACCGGGTGGCGCGCGCATCCGCGGAAGGGCGCTCATCTTCTGGGATCCCAAGGTGCCGGGGAGGAAGCTGAGCGCGATCGACACCGACCAGATCACGCCGGCGACCGACTGCGTGTCGGAGAGCCTCGAGACACTCGATCAGCGCTGGAAGGCAGGGTCGTTCCGCTTCCTCATGCCCGACTTCCGTGAGCGCGTCGCCCGCGGCGAGAACTTCGTGATCGCGGGCGACCGCTTCGCGATCGGATCGTCACGCGAGATGAGCCCGGCCGGGCTCAAAGGCGTCGGGGATGAGGCCGGGCACGAGCTGGTGATCGTCTGCGGCGCGGGCATGGGCGACATCTTCCGCCGCAACGCGCTCAACCTCGGGCTGCACGTGGTGCAGAGCCGCGCCGCGGTGGAGGATGCGCAGGAGGGCGACACGCTCTCCTTCGATCCCGAGACGCGCACGCTGACGAACGAGACGCAGGGCAAGAGCTACGAGCCGGCCCAGCTGTCGCCGGCGGAGGACGACATCCGCCGTTCGGGCGGCATCATCAAGGTCGGCCGGCGCGAGTTCCGCGACTCCGTGCTGCGCATCCCGCAGATCTCGTGGCCCGACGCCAACACGGCGCGTTCGCTGACGACGACCGAGCAGATCCTCTGGGCGCACCGCGTCGACAAGGACGCCACCGTGCGCACGGGCGCGACGATCCGCGTCTACGCGGACCTGCTGCCGGCGTCCGACGGCACCGCCCCGTTCGCGATCCATACCTTCAACCAGATCACCGGCGGCGACGCGATCCGGCCGCGCCAGATCGCGGTCG
>JBDTMY010000121.1:0-21964 GCA_039934015.1 Chloroflexota bacterium
TCGCGATCCTCGACGCGCAGCGCCACATCCACCCGCTCGAGACGATCGAGCAGGTGATGGGTGCGGACGAGCTGCTCAAGGCGATGAGCGCGGTGAAGGACATCCACATCGCGGAGCAGGTCAAGACCTACGTCGTCGGCGTCGTGAACGCGACGCGCTCACACCCCGACGTGTACCTCGGCGCGTCGCCGCGCGGATCGCTTGCGCTCGCGCGCGCGTCCCAGGCGTATGCGCTCATCCAGGGGCGTGACTTCGTGCTGCCGGACGACGTGAAGGCGCTCGCCGGACCGACGCTCTCGCATCGGCTGATCCTGCAGCCGCAGGCGCGCCTGAAGGATCTCGCGTCAACGACGGTCATCGCGGAGGTGTTGGCGAGCGTTCCGGTGGAGCTCTCGCAGACCGCGGCGCGGGCGTAGGGGCGCAGTGAAGCCCTGGCACTTCGGGGTCCTGTGGATCGCGCTCTTCCTCGTCGCCGCGTCGACGGGACTCGAGCTGCTCAGCTACCTCAGCTATCTGCTCCTGTTCGTCGCGGTGCTCGCGTGGGTGCAGGCGCGCATGACGCTCGACGGGCTCTCGATCAAACGCGCGCTCTCGCAGTCGTACGCGCACCTCGGCGACACCATCGAGCTCGTGTACGAGCTCCGCAACGACAGCTCGTTCGGCAAGCTGTGGCTCGAGATCTCGGAGGAGTCGAATTGGCCTGAGCCCCTGCCCGGCCGTGTCCTCTCGATCGGCGGCAAGGGCAACACGCGCAAGTGGAAGGTCCTCGCGAAGGCGATCCGCCGTGGCCGCTACAAGCTTGGCCCGATCGTCCTGCGCAGCGGAGATCCATTCGGCCTCTTTCCCAAGGAAGCGCGTGTCGCAACCGAGGCGCTGCTGCTGGTGTATCCCCGGGTGATGCCTCTGCCGCACTGGCAGCTCCCCGGCTCTGTCCTCGAAGGCGGGGTCCTCACTGGGCGGCGCTCGCTCCAGTCAACGTCGATGGTCATGGGCATCCGCGAGTACCGCCCGGGGGACGCTATGAATCGCATCCACTGGCCGTCCTCGGTGCGCAATCGCGGGCTGCAGGTCAAGGAGTTCGAGCTCGACAAGACCGCCGAC
The DNA here is from genome assembly GCA_039934015.1 of Chloroflexota bacterium. Classification (GTDB taxonomy): domain Bacteria; phylum Chloroflexota; class Limnocylindria; order P2-11E; family P2-11E; genus CF-39. The sequence continues at coordinate 1,102 of JBDTMY010000121.1, forward strand.
CTCTGGATCTACGTCGACCTCGAGCGTCACTGGCACCGGGGCGACGGCGAGGACTCGACGGAGGAGCGTGCGGTCACCGTCGCGGCGTCGATCGTCGCGAAGGCGCTGCGCGAGCATCGCAACGTCGGGATGATCACCAGTGGTACGCGGGCGGAGGTGCTTCAGCCCGACCGCGGCACGAAGCAGTACGGGAAGCTCATGCAGTACCTCGCCGAGGTCACCGCCGGTGGATCGCGTTCGATGGCCGAGACGCTGGTGGAGACGCTGCCGCGCCTTCGCCGTGGCTCCGCATGCGTCCTGATCACACCGTCGCTCGACCGTGGCTGGGTGCGGCCGGCCAGCACGCTGCGTGAGGCCGCGATCGCGACGCAGGCCGTGATCGTCGGTCCGTCCGTCCCCACCGACGAGCGCGACCGCGCGCGCCGGCATGCGCTGCTCGGCGAGCTCGCGATCGCGGGCGTCACGACGGCCTACCTCGCGCCGGGCGCGGCGATCACCGATCTCTTCCGTGAGGCGGCCGGCAATGCTGCGTGACCCCAAGGCCTCTCGACCTTCGGGTCGGCTTGGCGTGCGGGCTTCGCCCCACGCCGCAATAAGCCGCCTGGGCCGCTGGCTGCGGCGTTCGGCGCGCTCGCTGTTCCCCCCGGTCGCGTGGGGCCGGCTGCGCTTCCGCGGCGGTTGGTTCGCGCTGCCGATCTACCTCTTGATGATGAGCGTCTACCCGCTCTCGCTGCAGCAGGCCGACTGGGTCGTCACGCAGGAGCACTTCACCTGGCTGGTGTTCAGCGGGGTCCTGCTCGCGATCCTCGTCGGCAACGGCACGATGGCCACGCGTCGCGCGATGGTCCTCGGCGGCCTCCTCGGCACGATCGCGATCGTGCTGTCGACGGCGTTCGCTTCGGACGTGGTCCCGTTCCGCGAGCGCGTCGTGCACCTCGCGGTGAGCGTGAACAACTGGATCACCCAGGTGCTCGCCGGCGAGGCGGCGACCGATCCAACCGTGTTCGTTCTGTTCCTCGGCGCGACCGTGTGGACATCCGCGTACGTCGGTACCTTCGCGCTGTCGCGTTCGCTGCGGCCGTGGGACGCGATCCTCTTCATGGGCTTCTGCCTCGTCGTGAACGTATCGATGGCCCTCACGAACCTCATCGCCGATCTCGTGGTCTTCTCGCTGTCGGCCCTGGTGCTCCTGGTGCGTCTGCACATCGTCGCCCTGCAGGAGCGTTGGAGCCGGAACAACATCGTGCCGTCCGGCGAGATGGACTGGCGGCTACTGCGCGGCGGCCTCACGTGGACGATGGTCCTCGTCATCATGTCGCTGGTCACACCGCGCGTTGGCGCGGCCGAGGTGCTGAACCGCGCGTACAGCGTGTTCGAGACGCCGTATCACTCCGTCGAGGCGGAGTGGCAGCGCTTCTTCGCCGGCGTGTCGGGACCGAGTCGCTTGCGCGGCGTTTCGTTCACGGACGCGATCCGTTTGGGCCAGTCGCCGAACCTTGCGGATCGGGTCGTCATGACCGTCGACGCCCCACAGGGCCGCTTCTGGAAAGCGATCTCCTACGACTTCTATACCGGGAACGGCTGGCGCACGACCGAGACGGACAAGGTCGACAAGGTCACCCCGTCCGCTCTCGGCCGTGAGAAGTTCGATGCGACCTTCGAGACGGTCGTCCCGCAACAGAACCTGCTCTTCGGCGCAAGCGAGCCGGTCAGGGTCTCCATTCCTTACCAGTTCCAGACCGGCGCCGACCGCAGCTATTCGATCGCGCTTCGGTCGGTCCGCGGCGGGCCGACGAAATACACGGTCACCTCCTACGTCTCCGTCGCCGACAAGGCCGCGCTCCGGCGCGCGTCGAATACCTACCCCGATTACATCCGCCAGAAGTACCTGCAGCTGCCGTCCACGCTGCCGCAGCGCGTGCGCGACCTCGCGCACAAGGTCGCCGGCGAACAGGACGATCCGTACGACAAGGCCGAGGTCATCGAGTCGTTCCTCCGCACCACCTATCGGTATGCGCCGACCGTTCGGGCGCCTCCACCCGGTCGCGACCCGGTGGACTACTTCCTCTTCGACCTCAAGGAAGACTTCTGCGAGTACTTCGCTTCGGCGATGGTCGTGATGCTGCGTGAGCTCGGCGTGCCGGCGCGCATCGTCGAGGGATACACCGCGGGGACCCTCGACCCCAACAGCGGCAAGTACCAGGTGAAAGAGCTCGACGCGCACGCGTGGGTCGAGGTGTACTTCCCGCTCTACGGCTGGATCGAGTTCGAGCCGACCCCGTCGCAGGCCCCGATCTTCCGCGTCGACAGCGAGGCGATCGGTGGCGGCTCGGCCGGCGGGGACTCCGACCCGTCAGGTGAGGGCCTCACCGACGGCCGCGAGGACCGTGACATCCCGAACGACAACGAGATCGTCGACGGCGGCGGCTTCGGCAGCGGCGTCGTGACGGCGGTCCAGAACTTCGACCCGCGACCCCTCGCCGTGCTGATCGGCGCGCTCCTGCTGCTCCTGTTGCTCGCGTTCGCCAGGTTCCAGCTGCGCTTCCGCGGGCAACCGACGGTGGACTCCGCCTGGGGGAAGGCGCGGCTTCTCGCCTCGTACGCCGGCTTCGCCGCCCACCCATCGCAGACCACCTACGAGTACGCGACGATGCTCGGCGAAGCGGTGCCCGACGCGAAGTCGCCGATACAGGACATCGCCGAGGCGCGCGTGAACGACCGCTATACGCCGGCTGGGGCGACCGACGAAGACGTCGAGCGCGCTACGTCGGGCTGGCGTCGGCTCGCGCGCACGCTTCTTGGTCTGCTTCCTGCGCGTCTGGTGTCTGGCATCGCCCGCATCTGGCGGTAGGACGCGTTCGCGCCACACTACGAGCGTGACTACCGCTGAGCACGCAAATGTCGCGCGTGTGCGCGCATTCGCTGCGGAGCGTGGCGTCACTCTCGAAGTCCGCCGGTTTCCTGCGAGCACGCGCACTGCTAGCGATGCGGCACGCGAGATCGGCGTCGAGGTCGGGCGCATCGTCAAGTCTCTGGTATTCGTTGCGGATGGGCGTTCGGTCGTTGCGCTCTGCTGCGGGGATCGACGTGTGAGCGAGGAGCGGTTGCGCGAGGCGGTCGGTGCTACGGCGGTCAGGCGCACGACGGCGGATGAGGCGAAGCGCTTCACGGGGTACGCGATCGGGGGCGTCCCGCCGTTCGCGCACGAGACGGCGTGCGAGACGGTGATCGACCAGGACATGTCGCGCTTCGAGACGGTCTGGGCCGCGGCGGGCCTGCCCGACGCGGTCTTCGAGATCGCGGTCGCCGATCTGCGCCGCATCTCGGACGCGAAGTCGGCGCGTATCGCCGAGTGAACGTCTTCCTGACGGGCGCGACCGGCTTCGTGACGGGGACGGTCACGATGCATCTCCTCGCACGCGGTGATCAAGTGCGTGCGCTCGTGCGCGACGCGACGCGCGGTCGGGTCCTTGCCCGCGCCGGCGTGACCGCGGTGGCGGGCGATCTCTCCGACGCAGGCGCTCTGCGCCGGGGGATGGAGGGCGTCGATGCCGTCGTCCACGGCGCCGCGCTGTACGAGGTCGGCATCGCGCCGTCGCAGCGTCCGGCGATGTTCGCGGCGAACGTCACCGGCACGGAGCACGTCCTCGAGGCCGCCCTCGCCGCGGGCGTCCGCCGCGTCGCGTACGTGTCGACGTGCGCGATCTTTGGGAACACGCGCGGCGCGATCGTCGACGAGACGTACACGCGCAGCGGCCCGTACACGTCGTACTACGAGGAGACGAAGGTGCGGGCTCACGAGATCGCGCTGCGCTTCGCCGAGCGCGGTCTCGGCGTGTCGATCGCGCAGCCCGGTGGCGTGTACGGGCAGGGCGACACGTCGGGTATGGGCGGTCTCATGCGCGACTTCGCTCGCGGCCGTTTGCCGTTCGTGCCGTTCGCGGACACTGGCCTCAACTTCGTGCACGTTGACGATGTGGCGCGCGGCATCGTGCTCGTGCTCGATCGCGGACAGCCTGGGCGGAGCTACGTCCTCGGTGGAGAGAACGCGCGCGTCGTGGATGCCTTCGCGGCGCTCGCGCGTATCACCGGCCGCGGTCTCCCGCGCCTACGGCTGCCGTACGCGGTGCTTCAGCTTGGCGCGCTCGTGCGACCCGGTCTGCGCGAGGTCGTGAGCTCCTCGAAGGGCGTCACGTTCTGGGCGACCGATGCGCGCGCTCGGAGCGAGCTTGGTTACCTGTCGCGGGCCCTCGAAGCGGGACTGCGCGACAGCTACGGCGGCGCGGCCGGCTAGGGCTCGTCGTCCTCGTCGTCGTCGTCCGATTCGAACTCGTCGCTGTAGAAGCCGAGCTCTTCCGACTTGAACACGGTCACGAGGAAGTCCTCGCGCTCCGGGTCGTGCGTCTGCACCAGCTCCTCGTCGAGCTGATCGATCAGCTGCTGCAGCTCGTCGTCGGTGAGGTCGACCTCGAGCAGCAGCGTGCCATGCACCTCGAAGCGTCCGTAGTGGATGTCCACGCGACCGATGCGGCGCGCTCCGCCGTAGATCGTGAAGATCTCGCTCGACTCGGTGCGTACGTTGCGCTCGAAGCGCGCTGCTTCCATGGGACGACGACTGTACTAGGTCGCCACGTCTTTCAGCTGCCTCAGCACCCACTCGGCCAGCGGCGGCATCGCGAGATCGGCCGTGGCGACGGTGGTGATCGCCCTCGGCCAGGTCCATACGAGGATCTCACCGCAGCTCATCGCCGCCGCGCGGAGCGCTTGGCGGTCAAGGCCCGCGACCGTGGCCTCGATGTTGTCCGGCATCGGAGCGTCGGGTGCGTCGAGTACCGCGGTGAGCCCGTACTGCGGATCCGCGATGCGCTCGGCGACCGCCCAAAGACGCCACACCTCCGCGCGGGCGGCGTCGAGCTGCGCGTTTGCCTCCCACAGCGAGCCACGCGTGAGGTACTTCGCGCACGCGCTGAGGTGTTCGAGCGCCGCGTACATCCACTGGCGGACCTGCGTCTCGGTCGCGGCGCTCGCCTTCGCCTCGCCGGCGATCCGCGCGTCCGGGTCGTACAAGACGACCCAGTCTGGCCGCGGAGTCTGGCGTTCGCGCGCGACCGCCACGACAAGGTCGAGCTGGACGCCGCTCGCGTACTGCGCGAACGTGTGTTGGTACGCGGGCAGATCGCGGTCGGGGTGATCGATGATCTGTTGATGCAGGTCGACCACGTCGCCGATGCGGCGCACGACTCCCGAGCTTTCGCCGACCGCGTCACGCCACGCGGTATCGACGACCGCGTACATCGCATCGACGTCCGACAGCTCGTCCCCGGCGTTGCGGCCGAGGCTGCAGCCCACGACAAGAACACGGATGCCGGGATCGCGCTCGGCCTCGCGCAGCAATCCGCGGATCACCTCGCGATGTGGAGCCAGCTCCTTCGGTAACGAGACCAGCCAGCGCTCGGCATCTTCACGCACGCTCAATTCGTACCCACGTTACGCTCCGAATGGTGCCGCATCCGCTTCGCGTCGGCCTCGGCGTCGAGCGCGCGGCGGCGCTGCTGCCGCGGATCCGAGCGCTCGCCGGCTAACGGCGGCTCAGACCCAGCACCGAGAGGAAGAAGCTCGCGAAGAACGTCTGCACGCCCAGCGTGATCGCGAGCGAGGACACGATCACGACGCGGAGGGTGCGCGGCACGTCGACGATCGGACCGAAGCCCTGCGTCTCCCAGATCCCGATCGCCGTCGCGCCGAGCACCAGGCCAATGATCACGAGAGCGATGCCGGCGACGATCCCGGTCTCGAGCGTCACGTATCGGTAGAGGCGACTGAGCCGCGGATCCTCGGGGAGCAGCCCTTCGCTGATGGCGAACGTCTTGGTGAACAGCGCGAAGATCACCGACTGATAGCCGAGCACCACCGCCGCCGCGGCATAGACGAGCGTGTGGATGTCGAAACGCACCGGACCGAGTGCGCGCTCGCCCGGCAGGAGCCAGAGCAGCACCAGCGCGCCGACGATCATGAGCAGCGCTCCGGGGTAGAGGAACAGCCAGCGCGGGCTGTACAGGAGCAGGAACCGCAGATGGCGCCAGCCGTCGCGCCAGGTGCGCAGGTGTGGCGGCCGGCCGCGCTTGTCCGGTCCGAGCGTGACCGGCACTTCGGCGATGCGGAGACCCCGCAGCGCGGAGCTCACCACCATCTCAGACGCGAACTCCATGCCGGTCGTGCGCAGATCGAGCGCGAGGATCGACGAGCGTCGGAAGCCGCGAAGGCCCGAGTGGAAATCGCCGACATCGCTGCTGAAGAAGAGGCGACCGAGGAATGACAGGACCGGATTTCCGAGCCAGCGGTGGAGGAAGGGCATGGCGCCCGCCTCGACCCCGCCCTTGAAGCGGTTGCCCATCACGAGGTCGTGGCCCTCGCGCAGCCTGGCCAGGAATTTGTCGATGGCCATGAAGTCGTACGAGCCATCGGCGTCACCCATCACCACGTACTCGCCGCGGGCCGCGGTGATCCCCGTGAGGAGCGCGCTCCCGTAACCGCGCAGTGGGACGGGTACGACGCGCGCGCCCGCCGCCGCCGCGAGCTCGCGGGAACCGTCGGTGCTTCCGTTGTCGGCGACGATGACCTCGCCGTCGATACCGTACCGGGCGATCGCCTCGCGTGCCTGCGTCACGCAGTCGGCCACCGTCGCCGCTTCGTTGAGGCACGGCATGAGGATCGAGAGCTCGAATCGTTGGTCCAAGCCGCTGGCGATGCTAGCCCGAGACCCCCAGCCGCGCGGTGCGTACGCGATCGACGTCGGCGAACGCGCCGATGCGCGCGCGGACCTCGTCGGGCACCGGATCGTCGAGCGTCAGGACCATGAGCGCCAGGCCGCGCGCGTGCAGGCGACCGACCTGCATCGATGAGATGTTGACGTCGTGCTCGCCGAGCAGAGTGCCCACGCGCCCGACGAGGCCCGGCTTGTCCTGGTGCTTCGTGAGCAGCAGGTGGCCTTCGACCGGGACGTCGACCCAGAACCCGTCGATACGGACGATGCGCGGCTCGCCCTGCACGAGCGTCCCAACGACCTCGGTGTTCCCGACGCGCACGGTGAGTAGCCCGGTGTAGCGCGGCGCCTCGGTGTCGCGGCGCTCCTCGATGACGAGCCCGCGCGAGCGGGCGAGCGCGAGCGCGTTGACGAGGTTCACACGATCGGCGCTGAACGTCTCGAGCAGTCCCTTCACGACCGCCGCCCGCAGTGGCTCGGCGTCGAGCTCGAGCAGCTTTCCCGCGTACGTGAGATGGAGCTTCGCGGGCCGCTCGTCGAGCAGCTGCGCCACCAATGCCCCGATCCGCTCGCCGCAGCGAAGCCACGCGCTGCCACCGGCCTCGTCGGCCGGCGGGCGTGGCGCGTTGACCGCGAAGCGGGCGGGATGTCCGTCCAGCACGTCCAGGATCTGGCCGACGACATCGACCGCGACGTTCACCTGCGCCTCCGAGGTCGAGCCGGCGATGTGCGGCGTGAGCACCGTGCGCGGCGCGCCGCGGATGGGGGAGTCGGCTGGCAGCGGCTCGGTCGCGTAAACGTCGAGCGCCGCACCGCCCAGGGTGCCCGCCTCGAGCGCCGCGGCGACCGCTGTCAGATCGACGACCTCGCCGCGGGAGCAGTTCACGATCACGGCGCTGCGCTTCATCTTGGCGATCGAGTCGGCGTTGATGAGATTGCGCGTCTTGTCCGTGAGCGGCGTGTGCAGCGAGACGACGTCCGCGGTCCGGAGCAGCTCGTCGAGCTCGACCAGCTGCGCCGCCGCGGCGCGCGCGCTCGCCTCGGTCGCGAACGGATCGTGCGCGATGACGCGCATCTCGAACGCGGCCGCCCGGCGCGCGACCTCCGAGCCGACGCGGCCGATCCCGACCAGGCCCAGCGTCTTGCCGCGAAGCTCGCGCCCGATGAACTTGGAGCGCGTCCACTCGCCGGCGCGGACGCTCCGGTCCGCGTCCGTGATGCGTCGCAGCAGCGTCAGCGCCAGGGCGATCGCGTGCTCGGCCGCGGAGACGATGTTGCCGAGCGGGGCGTTGACGACGTAGACGCCGTGTGCCGTGGCCGCGGCCACGTCGATGTTGTCGACGCCGACGCCGGCGCGACCCACCACCGCGAGGCGCGGGGCCGCGTCGAGGATCTTGGCCGTGACCTTTGTCTCGCTACGGACGATCAGCGCGTCCACGTCCACCAGGCGCTCGGCGAGCTCGGCCTCGCCGAGGCCGGTCGTGATGCGGACGTCACAGCGCTCGCGGAGCAGGACCAGGCCGTCCTCCGCGAGAGGATCGGCCACGTGTACAACGGGTCGGCGCAGGGGGGTTGCGGGGAGTTCCCCCCCCACTTTGGACAGGGGGGTCGCAGGGAGTTCTCCCCCCGCGATGGACTGGTCTAGCGCCCCCACTCGCCTATCGGCGTGTGCCGACGGTGTCCGCGCGTGCGCCGCTGCGCGTGCCAGGCCGCGCTGGCTGGGGCGCGCTCTCCGCGTAGGCACGGAGCGCGGCCGCGATGGCCTGACCCGGCTCGACCGGCTGATTGAAGTCACGAAGCGCGAGCTCAAGGGCGCTGAAGAAGTTCAGGATGTCCTGGATCGTCACGAAGCCGAGGTGGCCGACACGGATGAGCTGTCCGTCGAGCTTGCCCTGACCACCCGCGACGATCGTGTCGTAGTCGTCCCGCAGAACGCGGATGAGGTTACGAGCGTCGACGCGCGTCGGCGGACGGAACGCGGTCACCGCCGGGGACGCGTGCGCCTCGTCGGCGAACAGCGTGAGGCCCAGCGCCTGTACGCCGCGACGGGTCGCGCGGGCGAGATTCTGGTGGCGGCGAAGGATCGCCTCGAGGCCCTCTTCGGCCATGAGACGAAGCGCCTCCTGGAGCGCGATGTACACGCTGATGGCCGGCGTTGCCGGCGTTGCGCCCTTCTCGAGCGCTGCCTTGTACGTCGCGAGGTCGAAGTACGCCTTCGGGAGATCGGACTTCTCGTAGAACTTCCACGCGCGCTCGCTCATCGTGACGATGGACACGCCGGGTGGCGCGCCCCACGCCTTTTGAGAGCCGGTGACGCAGACGTCGATGCCCCATTCGTCGATCTCGAGCTCGGCCGCACCGGCGCCGGAGACGCTGTCGACGATGAGGAGCTTGCCGGAATCGCGGACGACCTCGCTGATCTCCTTCAAAGGGTTGAGGACGCCCGTCGAAGTCTCGTTGTGCTGGAGCATGATCGCCTTCGCCGCGTCCTTGCCCTTTTCCTTCGCGAGCTCGTCGCGCACCAGGTCGGGGTCGATCGCGCGCCCGAGAGTCACGTCGATGCGGCGAGCTTCGACGCCGTAGGCCTTGCAGATCGAATAGAAGCGCTCGCCGAAGGCGCCATTGATGAACACGAGCGCGCGGTCGCCGCGCGACAGCGTGTTCGCGACGGCCGCTTCCATCGCACCGGATCCCGACGCCGTCAGGGTGAGCACGTCACCCTTGGTGCGCAGGAAATCCTGCAGCGCTCGCGTGAGCGCGGCGAGCAGCGCGGCGAACTCGGGGCCGCGGTGATTGATCATCGGTCGGGCCGACGCGGCGAGCACGGCCTGCGGCACCACAGTCGGACCTGGGATCCTGAGGTTCTGGGGGCGATACATGTTGTCTCCCTCTAACCTGAGCGGGCAGGGGTGGAACTGAGCGAATGATGCCAGCCCACGGACCCTGTAACAAGGAGACAAACGAGCATTACTGAACCCAAGTTCGCTCCGTCGATCCTGAACGCGGACTTCGCCCGCCTCGCGGAGGCCGTGGGCGCGCTCGAACGCGGTGGGGCCGACTGGATCCACGTCGATGTGATGGATGGCCACTTCGTGCCCAATCTCACATTCGGGCCGAAGATGGTGGCCGACCTGCACAGCGCCACCCGCCTGCCGTTGGATGTCCACCTGATGATCGAGCGACCCGACGATTGGGTGGACCGCTTCGTCGATGCCGGTGCCGCGTATGTCGTGGTCCACGTCGAGGCCGCGCGCGCGATATCCACGACGCTCGCCCGGATCCGCGCACGTGGCGCGAAGGCCGGGATCACTCTGAATCCAACTACCCCGGTCGACGCGATCCTCCCGTATCTCGCGGAGGTCGACCTCGCGCTCGTGATGAGCGTCAATCCCGGCCTGGGCGGGCAAAAGTTCATCGAGAGCGCGATCGGCAAGCTCCAGCGTCTGCGCAAGGAGATCGACGCGCAGGGTCTCGCGGTCGAACTCGAGGTGGACGGCGGTGTGAAGCTCGGCAACGTCCGTCGTGTGATCGACGCCGGTGCGAACGTCGTTGTTGCAGGCTCGGCGGTGTTCGAGGCACCGGAGGGGATCGCTGTGGCGATGAAGAAGTTCCGTGGCGCGATGAGCCAGCCGGTGCGCTAGGCGCGCGCGATCTCCAGCGCGCGGCGCGCTCGGAGTTCGACCTCATCCCAGCGATTCCGGAAGGCGCTGTACGAAATGCCGTCGAGGGCGATCCGCAGGGAGTAACACGAGATCCGCTCCGCAAAGTTGGGCACCGCCAGTCCGATGCGCTCGTAGTGCGCGCGTGCCTCGGCCGCGAAGTCGATGTTCCGCCACGCCGGGAACCAGGGTCGGTAGAAGACCAGATTTGCGATGTCGAAGAGGAAGTCGCCGTACTTCGAGCTGCCCCAGTCCAGCACCGCGCTGATGCGGTCGCCGTCGACCAGCACGTTGCGGTTGATCAGGTCATCGTGGAAGAGGGCCCGCTCCACAGGACAGTGTTCGACCAGCTGCACCAGCCGCGCGTAGCCCTCTGCGAATGCGGCGCGCTCACGCGGCCGGTCTCGGAGCAGCTCGCGCCAACCCGGTGCGCCCCGCGTTGCCGGCTCGTTGAAAAAGCCGAGCAGCCAGTCGCGCCAGCTTTGATGACCCATTCGGCCGTTCGCGCGCCATCCGCCGTAACCCGATCCCGCCGGCAGGTCGATCGCGCGCATTGCGTCGTGCGCGGCGAAGAGCGATGGGAGGGCGCGGCGCATCCGCGCTTCGTCGAGACCATCGATGTGCTCGCCAGGCATGCGTGGCGCGAGCGCATAGAAGCCGCCCAGCGCAGGTCCCCAGTCAAGGATCGGCGGGATCGGCAGCGTCGACGACGAGTACCGCGCCATGTATGCGTCCTTCTCGAAATCCTCGTCGTACGCTCCGAAGCGCGCCACGACCTCCGTATCGCTGGTCCGTACCGAGTACACCGCGGACCACTCGCCCGGCCGCATCGCGGCGATCGTTGCGGTCGCTCCGAAGCGCTCGCGCAGGAACTGGCGGTGCGCCGGCTCCGAATCAGTCTTCGTCGCCAAGGCCCAGCTCGCGAAGACGCTCGTCGCTGATCCCGAAGTGGTGTGCGATCTCGTGCACCACGGTGTCTCGCACGATGTCGGCCTGCCGCCGAGGGGACGCGGTCATCCGCTCGATCGGGCCGCGGAAGATGCTGATCCGGTCCGGTAGGTAGGGTTCCATCGCGCCGCGGTCCGTGAGTGGGACCCCTTCATACAGACCAAGGAGCTCGCCGTCGTGCTTCTGCTCCCGCGACGGCTCATCCTCGACCACGATCTCGATGTTGCGCAGCTGGTCCCGAAATTCCGGGGGGAGGCCGTCGAGAGCGCGAGCGACGAGTCGCGCGAAGCGAGCCTGGCGCAGGCGAGACATCTTCGCGACTCTAGCCGTCGCGCTAAGCCACCTCTTTCTCCTCGCCGAGCGCCGCGCGAAGCTGGCGCAAGGCCCGCGCGCGGACGCGGCAGACGCCGGACTCCGAGAGCCCGACCTGAAGACCGATCTCGCGCAGGGTCAGGCCGCGCCCGTACGACAGCACGATCACCCGCCGCTCCATCTTCGTCAGCGAACGAAGCTCGCGCGCCACGCCGAGCCAGCGGGCGTCGCTGCGCGTGTCCGGTCCGACGGCCTCGTCCGGCTCCGCGATGCCGCCGTCGCCGAGCTCGGCCAGCCGATCGAGTGAGATCTCCACGTATGGCGGCGGGAGATCCACCGCGATCTTCCGCGCCTCGCGGTACGCGCGGCGGGCCGAGCGCGTGAGGGGATCGCGGTCGCGTAGCGCGTCGAGCACCTGGCCGCGGACGCGTCGCGCGGCATACGCGCCGAACGACGCGCCGACCTCGCCGCGGTACCGCTGCGCGGCCTGGACAAGTCCAAGGACTCCAGCCGCGATGAGGTCCTCGCGATCCGCACCGCGACAACGTGGATCGAGGGTGCGAGACGCTACGGCTCGCGCGAAGCTGAGGTGCGCGAGGATGCGTTCATCGGTGTCCGCCGAGGGGGTGCTCATATCAACGCACCTGTGCTGCTGTGGACGACACCTACACTCCGCGGCCGATGGCAAAGGTGCGGATGGATCGACTGGCTGTGCCGGCCGCCGTCGTCGGTCCGGCCCTGTTTCTGGCCTTCTTCTGGAGCGAGGCCGTTTTCGGGCCGTCTCAGCCGAATGGTGGTCCAGTGCGTATGGCACTGGGCTTCACCCTGGTCACCGCGGGACTCCTCTGTTTCGCGTTCGCTCTCCTGCGGCTTCACGCCCAACCACCGACTGGTACGGGCCGCGCGACCCGGCTTGGCGCTCTGCTCGGTCTTGTCTCCATGGCCCTGCTCACGATCGGTTCGGCCCTGTGGTGGCCGGTCCTATTCGTCTGGCCCGACCTCGGTCCTCTCGCGGGCGCACCGGTCGGGGTCGGGACGCTGAGCCTCTTCGGCGCGTGGGTGCTCCTTGGGCTAGAGGCCGCGCGAAAGCGGTCATTGCCCATCTGGCTGCGACCGCTTCCGCTTGCGCTCCTCGGCCTCTTCTGTTTGCTCCTCTTGGTTACCGCGGTGACCAGCCCGTGGCCGCTCGTCGCCGCCGTCTTCGCGCCGTTCGTGACGGGCTGGATCCTGTTGGCGTACGGCATGTGGAGTCTCTCGAAGTTCACGAGCGAGCCCCACGCGCCCGACGCACACGCGTAGCACCGCCATCGCGTGGGCTGACACGTCTGAGAGGCTGCATCTTGCCCCCGGCCTGCACCAGGCCGAGGACTCCCCAGGCGATCAGGTCCCCACGGTCAGCCCCCCGGCAGCGCGGATCGAGCGATCGCGCGGCCACCGCTCGCGCGAAGGCAAGGTGCGCGATGATGCGCTCGCCGCTCGCTCCATCCATCTCGCCACGCTCCCCGGCGGCAACCTAGTCAGGTCCGGAGAGGGTGTCAATAGCCAGTTGACGCAGATATCCACAGAAGCCGAGCAGTTCTACGCCCGGTATGCGTATCCGGATTGGCTCCGCGCGCACTCGCTCCTCGTCGGCCGCATCGCGGAGACGATCGCCGCCGCGCGCCGGGACGTCGGCGGCGCGGAGCGCGACATCGCGCTCGCCGCATACCTCCACGACATCGGGCGAAGTCCGCTCGTCGCGGGCGACCCGCGCGAGCACAACGAGCTGTCGGCGCTGATCCTCGCGGCCGAGGGCCTCGCGGGGTGCGTCGAGCCGGCGCGCCGGCACGCCATATACACCGTGCTGGAGCCGGCGACGGCGCCAACGACGCTGGCGGACAAGATCGTCTATGTCGCGGACCGCCGCGGCGGCATGCGCGTGGAGCCGGTCGAGGTGCGTGCGCGCGGCACGGCTCAGCGGCATCCGCGGTTCGCTGCCGACATCGAGCGCGCGATACCCATCGCGAAGAGCATCGAGCGGGAGGTCTTCGCGGGCCTGCCGTTTGCATCGGAAGAGCTGGAGGGACATCTCGTTACATGAGCGACTTCTTCCGGCTCCAGAAGCACATCGACGAGCTCTCGGCCATCGGCGCACGAGACGGAGCCGTCACGCGCCTCGGACTGTCCGCCGAAGAGCAGGCCGCTCGTGACCTCGTCGGCTCGTGGTGCGCGGCACGCGGCGCCCTGGTCCGCCGCGACGCGGCCGGCAATCTCTTCGCGCGATTCCCCGGCGAGCGCGACAAGGATCCCCTCGTGCTCGTCGGGTCACACGTTGACTCGGTGCCCGAGGGGGGCCGATTCGACGGCGCGCTCGGCGTGGTCTGCGCGGTCGAGGCCATCGAGTCGCTCCTTGACGTTGGCACGCGCTTCCAGCGGCCGGTCGAGGTCGTGGCCTGGGCCGACGAGGAAGGAGCGCGGTTCGGCATCGGACTCTTCGGATCCGCATCGGCGTTCGGCCGGCTTCCGGCGCGTGCCGCGGAGCGGATCGATCGGAGTGGGACTTCCATCACCGATGCCCTGCGTGCCCTCGGCGAACAGGGCGATCCCACGCTCGCCGCGCGCGATCCACGCGAGATCGCCGCCTACCTCGAGCTCCACATCGAGCAGGGTCCGCGGCTGACCGAGGCTGGTCGCGCGCTCGGCGTCGTGAGCGACATCGTCGGCATCGTCCACGGACACGTCAACGTGAAGGGCCGCGCCGATCACGCGGGCGCGACGGTCATGACCGCGCGCGCCGATGCGCTGCTCGGGGCGGCTGAGATGGCGCTGGCACTCGAGACCGCGGCACGCGCCCGAGAGAACACGGTCGGCACGGTGGGAGAGATCAGCGCGCGTCCAGGCGCGAAGAACGTCGTGCCCGGCGAGTGCATCTTCTCGATCGACGTGCGCGCCCCTGAGCAGTCGCGGATCGACGCCGTGATCGCGGATCTGCGCGACGCGGCGAAGCGTGTGTCTGAAGCACGCGGACTCGAGACCAGCGTCGATCTGTTCAACGCGGTGCCGCCGACGCCTCTCGACCCCGCGATGCGCGACCTGTTCATGCGGGCCGCCGCGAGCGTCGGTGTGGAGGCGCCGGCCCTGTCGAGCGGCGCGGGGCACGATGCGCAGAACCCGCAGCTCGCCGGGGTGCCGACTGGGATGCTGTTCATCCGTTCCACCGGCGGCAGCCACACCCCACGCGAGTCCGCCGCGACTGTCGACGCCGCGTTGGCTTCCGACGCGCTCGCCTTCGCGATCCGTCGGCTGGCGGGCTGAGCGTCGTCCGGCGCTACACTCGCGTCGCCAGTTGACGTGAACTGGCAAGGCGCGCCTTACGGGGAGACGTTCGTGACGACCACGATCAACCAATACCGCATCGGCGAGCTGGCCGCGAAGGTCGGGCTGACCGAGCGCACGATCCGCTACTACGAGGAGCTCGGACTGCTCGAGTCGGTGAAGCGCCTCGATGGCGGCGTCCGCACCTATACCGACGACGACATGCGGCGACTCAAGTACATCGGGAAGCTCAAGATGCTCGGGCTCACGCTGCAGGAGATGCTCGAGCTCGAGCGCATGTACCAGCGGCATCGGTCGAACCGCAGCGTGCTGCCGCGTCTTATCGAGCTGCTCGACGCGCATCTCACGACGCTTGGCGACCGCATGATGGAGCTCGACGCGCTCCGCGACGAGATCCGCGCGTATCGCGAGCACGTCACGCAGCGGCTCCTCGAGGACGGCGATGACTGAGGTCGTCATCGTCGGCGCCGCCCGCACGCCGATCGGCGCGTTCCTGGGCGGACTCGCGCCGCTTGCGGCGCCGAAGCTCGGCTCGATCGCGATCCGCGCCGCGCTCGAGCGCTCCGGCGTCCCGTTCGATCAGATCGACGAGGTCTACATGGGCAACGTCGTTCAGGCCGGCGTCGGGCAGGCGCCGGCACGACAGGCCGCGCTTGGCGCAGGTCTTCCGCAGAGCGTGCCGTGCACGACGGTGAACAAGGTCTGCGGCTCGGGTCTCAAGAGCGTCATGCTCGCGTCGTCGCAGATCCTTGCCGGCGAGGCGCGCTGCATCGTTGCGGGTGGCATGGAGTCGATGTCGAACGCGCCCTACCTGGTGCGCGGTCTGCGCACCGGGCTTCCGCTCGGCGAGCATCGGATCGAGGATGCGAACCTGGTCGACGGTCTCGTCGATGCCTACGGCGCCGGGCACATGGCCCTCGGCGCCGAGAAGGCCGCGGAGTGCTGCGCGCTGACACGAGAGGATCAGGATCGTTTCGCCGTGCGCAGCTACGAAAAGGCGCTCGCCGCGCAGCGCAGCGGCGCCTTCGATGAGGAGATCGTGCCCGTTGACGTTCCAGCGCGGAAGGGCGCGATCACGACCGTCGCGAAGGACGAGACACCCCGCGAGACCAGCCTCGAGGCGCTGGCGAGGCTGCCGCCCGCGTTCACGCCCGGCGGCACGGTCACCGCAGGCGACGCGTCGAAGCTCAACGACGGCGCGGCGGCCCTGGTCGTCGCGTCCGCGGACCGCGCGCGGGAGCTGCGCGCGGCGCCGCTCGCGCGCGCGATCGCGCAGGCGCAGCACGCGCGCGAGCCCGAGCTCTTCCTCCTCGCGCCGAGCGGCGCCATCGCTCGAGTGCTCGAGCGCGCCGGATGGAGCGTCGACGCCGTGGATCTCTTCGAGGTGAACGAGGCGTTCAGCGGCATCGAGGGCGTGCGCCGCGAGCTCGGCATCCCGGAGGACAAGTTCAACGTCAACGGCGGTGCCGTCGCGCTCGGGCACCCGATCGGCGCATCGGGCGCGCGGCTCTTGGTCACGCTGCTCTACGCGCTTCGCGCCCGCGGCAAGAGGCGCGGGGTCGTGTCCGTCTGCCTCGGCGGCGGCGAGGCCGTCGCGCTCGCGGTGGAGGCCGTTTGAGCGAGGAGCACGTGCCCGGCGTCGGCCCGGTGATGGCCTTCACGGCGAAGCGCGCCGAGGTCGTCCGCTTCTACACGGAGATCGTCGGCCTGAAGGCCGACGTCGATGGCGAAGCGACCTGGCTCGCGGCGGACAACACTCAGATCGTCGTGCACGACCCGGACGACCGCCAGACCGAGCCGGACGTGCGCGGACAGCGCGGCTTCGTGGTCTGGTTCGCCATCGACGACGTCGCCACCGCATTCGCCCGCGCGCGCGCCGCCGGCTCCGCCGTCGGTGAGTTCCACGGCGACTATTTCTACGCGCGCGATCCCGACGGCCGGTACGTCGGCTTCCACGCGACCGACGACCATGGGCACGGGCATGACCACGACGACTGAGAGCGTGAGCGGCTTCGACCTGTCGCTCACCGAAGAGCAGGAGCTCGCGCAGCGCACCGCGCGCGACTTCGCGCGCGAGAAGATCCTCCCGCTCGCGGGAGAGATCGACGAGCAGGGGAAGATCCCGCGCGAGCTGATCGCCGAGATGGCTTCGCTGGGCTTCCTGGGCATCTATGTTCCCGAGGCCTACGGCGGTGCCGGCCTCGATGCGCTCAGCTATGCGCTCGTCACCGAGGAGATCAACCGCGCCTGCGCCTCTACGGGCGTCGTGATGTCGTCGCATGTGTCGCTCGTCGTCGATCCGCTGCTCCACCACGGCAGCGACGCGCAGAAGGACCGGTTCCTCCGGCCGCTCGCCACCGGGGAGAAGCTTGGGTGCTTCGCGCTCTCCGAGCCGGCCTCGGGCAGCGACGCGGCGGCGATGAGGACTTCCGCGCGACGCGATGGGGACGCTTGGGTGCTCAACGGAACGAAGAACTTCATCACCAACGGCGCGAGCGCCGATGTCGCGCTCGTGTTCGCCCAGACCGATGCGAAGGCGCGGCAGCGCGGCATCGCGGCGTTCGTCGTCGAGAAGGGCACGCCCGGCTTCACCGTCGGCAAGCTCGAGCACAAGCTCGGCATCCGCGGGTCCGACACCGCGCAGCTCGTGTTCCAGGAATGCCGCGTCCCCGCTGCGAACCTCCTCGGCGAGGCGGGGGGAGGATTCAAGATCGCGCTCTCAACGCTCGACGGCGGACGCATCAGCATCGCGGCGCAGGCCGTCGGGATCGCGCGGGCATGTCTCGAGGACTCGCTCGCGTACGCCAAAGAACGCGAGGCGTTCGGTAAGAAGATCGTGGAGTTCCAGGCGATCCAGTGGAAGCTCGCCGACATGGCCACGGAGGTCGACGCCGCGCGGCTCTTGGTCTGGCGTGCCGCGACGCTGAAGGACCGCGGCGAGGACTACGTCCTGGCCGCGGCCCAAGCGAAGCTCTTCGCCAGTGACGTCGCGGTGCGCGCGGCGCGCGAGTGCGTGCAGATCTTCGGTGGGTACGGCTATCTGACCGACTTCCCCGCGGAGCGCCATTATCGCGACGCGAAGATCACCGAGATCTACGAAGGCACGAGCGAGATCATGAATCTCGTCATCGCCGAAGAGATCCTGAGGGAGCACGACCGTTGATCGCGCCGACGCAGGGTCTCGCGCTCCTGCTGTTCGCGCTTGTCGTCCTCGGGTTCGGCGGGTTCTTCTG
Source organism: Chloroflexota bacterium (assembly GCA_039934015.1). GTDB lineage: Bacteria > Chloroflexota > Limnocylindria > P2-11E > P2-11E > CF-39. The sequence goes on from JBDTMY010000121.1 coordinate 19,332, forward strand.
GCGCGCGTCGCTGCTGTACCGCCTGCTCCGTCTCGGGCGCAACGAGAGTCGCATCGATCGGCCGCTCCGCCGGCTGCGTGACGAGATCGTGATCTACCTCGGCCAGCGCAAGCTCCTGAAGCGGCCCTACTACGTGCGTGGCCTGGGGCACGCGCTGATCTTCTGGGGCTTCCTGGTGATCACCTACGGCAGCGCCGACCTCCTCCTGGCCGGGCTCCTGGGCCGGCACCTGCCGCTCACCGACACCGGCCTCTACGCGTGGACGCTCGACCTCTTCGCCGTCGCCGTGCTCGTGTCGGTCGTCGTCGCCGTGGTGCGGCGGGCCTTCGTGCGTCCGCCGCGGATGCACATCGCGCCCGAGGGCTACGTGATCCTTGGTCTGATCTCGTTCCTCATGCTCACGCTTCTCGTGTTCGAAAGCGCGGGGATCGCCGCCGGACAGCTCGAGACCGGCGTGACGCCGCCGCCGCTCGCGGGCCTCGTCAACGTCCTCTCGCGCGAGAACGCCGCCGCGGTGTTCGCCGGTGCCTGGTGGGCGCACGTCGCCGCGATCCTCGCCTTCGCGGTCTATCTACCGCGCACGAAGCACCTGCACATCGTCACGACGCTGCCCAACGTGTACTTCCGCTCTTCGCGGCCGCGCGGCGCGCTGCAGATGATCGACGACATCGAGAACAAAGAGACCTTCGGCGCGGCGAACCTCCGCGACTTCTCGTGGAAGCAGCTGCTCGACGGTTACACCTGCACCGAGTGCGGCCGCTGCTCCGACAGCTGCCCGGCCCTCGCCACCGGCAAGACCCTCGACCCGCAGAAGATCGTGCTCGACATCCGCGATCAGCTGCTGCGCGAGGGCCCGAAGCTGCTCGTCGACCCGAAGGCCGAGACCACGGCCCCCGCGCACTGGGTCGAGACGAAGCCGGATGAGCTGTGGGCCTGCACGACCTGCGCGGCGTGCGTCGAAGCCTGCCCGGTGACGATCGAGCACATCGACAAGATCGTCGACATGCGACGGTCGCTGACGCTGATGGAGGGTGCCGCTCCGCCCGAGGCACAGCGCGCGATGACCAACATCGAGCGCGCCGGGAATCCGTGGGGAGAGCCGCGCGAGTCGCGCGGCGACTGGGCACAGGGCCTGGAGATCCCGACATTCGCGGAGAAGCCAGATGCGGAATACCTGTACTTCGTCGGCTGCGCCGCCTCTTACGACCGCCGCAACCAGCGCGTCGCGCAGGCGCTCGCGGCGATCCTGAAGTCGGCGGGCGTGTCGTTCGCGATCCTCGGCGCGGCGGAAACGTGCAACGGCGACCCGGCGCGCCGTATGGGCAACGAGTATCTCTACCAGCTGCAGGCCCGGCAGAACATCGACACGCTGAACGCCGCCGCGGTGAAGAAGGTCATCACGTCGTGCCCGCACTGCTTCAACACCATCGCGAACGAATACCCACAGCTGGGCGGCAACTACGAGGTCGTGCATGCGCTGCCGCTCGTGAAGAAGCTGCTCGACGAAAAGAAGATCACGCTGACCGACGGCGCCGCGGCGGAGGTCGTCGCGTACCACGATCCGTGCTACCTCGGCCGCCACAACGGCATCTACGACGCCCCGCGTGACGTGCTCGACGCGGTCCCCGGTGTGACGCGCGCGGAGATCGCTCCCCACAACCGCGAGCGCGGGTTCTGCTGCGGCGCCGGCGGCGGCCGCATGTGGATGGAAGAGAAGATGGGGCAGCGCGTGAACCATCGCCGCGTGGAGCAGCTGCTCGCCACAAAGTCGGGCGCGACCAAGGTGGCGAGCGGTTGTCCGTACTGCTTGATCATGCTCGAGGAGGGCGTCGGGGCCAAAGGCGTGCAAGAGTCGATCAAGCCGGTGGACGTGCTGGAGCTCGTCGCCGCGCGTCTGGAGACGAACTGATGGATCTGACTGACGGCGGCATTCGCTACGCCAACGATGAGGAGATCATCTGAGATGAAGTTCCTGGTGTGCCTGAAGCAGGTGCCCGACTCGACCGTGCGCGTCAAAGTCGCGCCCGAAGGAAAGTCCGTTGCGACGGAGGGCATCACGTGGTCGATCTCGCCGTACGACGAGTACGCGATCGAGCTCGCCCTCGAGCACAAGGACAGCGACCCATCGACCACGGTCAGCGTCGTCACGGTCGGTCCGGCGCGCTCGCGCGACGCGCTCCGGCAGGCGCTCGCCATGGGCTGCGACGACGCGACGCTTGTCACCGCGGATGACAAGGTCAGCGGCCTCGATATCGCGAAGGCGATCGCCGCCGTCGTGAAGGAAGCGAAGCCCGACGTCGTGCTGTGCGGCAAGCAGGCCTCGGATGACGATCAGGGCCTGGTCGGGCCCGCGCTCGCCGAGGCGCTTGGCTGGCCGCACGTCGGCATGCTCACGAAGATCGCGGCCGGCGGCGACGGGGTGGAGCTGTGGCGCGAGATCGAGGGCGGCCACGAGGTGTGGAGCGCGCCGCTGCCGGTCGTCGGTCTGGTGCACAAAAGCGCGAAGGAGCCGCGGTACCCGAGCCTGCCGGGGATCATGAAGGCGAAGAAGAAGGAGATCCCGGAGAAGGATCTTGCGGCGCTCGGCGTCACACCTGGCGCGTCGCGCGCTGAGGTCGTTTCAATGGAGCCGC
>JBDTMY010000122.1:0-7906 GCA_039934015.1 Chloroflexota bacterium
GGAGCGGTGATCGCGCGAACGAGCGCGACAATGAGCAAGGCGACCAGGAACAGGAACGCGATCGCGAGCAGCGCCGCGATGTCGATGACAGGTGGACCCTGCGGCTCGGCGAAGATCCCCTGGAATGGCCGCACCAGCGGCTCGGTCGCGCCGTACAGCGCGCGGACCAGCGGCTGGTTCGCATTCGCTCCGGTCAGCTTGAAGATGAAGCGGAGCAGCAGCAGGACTTCGAGCACGGTGAACACGAGCGTCACGACATTCGTGACCGTCCAAACGGAGCTTGTCCCACTCGCGCCGACATTCACGTTCGGCGCGGCGGATCTCGCGACCACCGGTCCTTCCCGTACCTGCTCGTAGCGCTCGACACGCTCGACGCGTTCGGTGGGATGGTCGTCGTGTTGTGTGGTTGTCATACCGCTGAGGGCAGCAGGGAACGTGCCAAGCGGCTAACCTGCCGGGCGTGGACGCATTCCCTTTTCGCCATCGGCAGCGCGTCCGCTTCGGAGAAACTGACATGCAGAACGTCGTGTACTACGCGAATTATCTCCTCTACGCGGAGGTCGGCCGCGTCGCGTACCTGCGCGATCTCGGTCTTCTCTACGGAGATGTGGCCGCGAAGGGCCTCGACTTCACGATCGGCGAAGCGACCGTCCGCTACCGCGCGCCGCTGCGGTTCGACGAGGAGTTCGACATCCGCGTCCGCGTGGGCGAGATCCGCAACTCGTCGTGGGCGTTCGAGTACGCGGTCGATCGCGCTGATGGACTTCACTGCGCCGACATGACGACCATACAGGTGATGATCGACCGCGCGACGGGGCGCGCCACGCGCATCCCGGTGGATCTTCGCGGGACCCTGGAGAGAGCCAAGGACCCCTCGGGCGCGAGGCCCTCGGCGTAGATGGACGCCGCGTTGCCCGAGGAGATCAGACTCCTGCAGCGAACGGTCCGCGGATTCGTCGATGACGTCCTGGCACCGTGTGCGAAGGAGATCGAAGACAAGGACGCGATCCCGCGCGCGCTGATCACGAAGATGGGCGAGGCCGGTCTCTTCGGCATCGGACACCCCGAAGAGCTCGGTGGTCAGGGCTTCGGCAAGCTCGGCTACTGCGTCGCCGTCGAGCAGCTCGCGCGCGTGAACGCGTCGCTGTGGAATGTCGTCGGCGGATCGGCCGGCCTCTGCGGCACCGCGATCTCCGTCGGTGGGCCCGATGACGTGCGGCGACGCTATCTGCCCGATCTCTTCAGCGGTCGAAAGGTCGGCGCGTACGCGCTGTCGGAGCCGGGCGCCGGCAGCGATGCGGGAAGCCTGAAGACGGCGGCGCGCCGCGACGGCGACGCGTACGTGATCGACGGCGCGAAGACCTTCATCACGAACGCGCCCATCGCGGACGTATTCGTGGTCTTCGCGAATGCCGCTCCGGCCAGCGGCTCGAAGGGGATCACGGCCTTCGTCATCGAGCGCGGCGCGAAGGGGCTCGAGATCGGTCCGAACGACGAGAAGATGGGCCTGCACGGGTCCACCACCGCGCAGCTCTACTTCAGCGACCTCCGGGTCGAGGCGTCGCAGCGTGTCGGCGCCGAGGGTGACGGTTTCAAGATCGCGCTGCGCACGCTCGATTTCGGTCGGCTCGGCCTCGCCGCGCACTCGGTCGGCGCCGCGCAGCGGCTGCTCGAGGCGTGCGTCGAACACGCGAAGACGCGCGTGCAGTTCGCGAAGCCGATCGGCGCGAATCAGGCGATCCAGTGGATGCTCGCGGACGCCGCGATCGAGATCCACGCAGCGCGCCTCATGGTGTACGACGCCGCGTCGCGCGCCGATCGCGGGGAGCGCATCACGGATCGCGCCGCGATGACCAAGCTGTTCGCGACCGAGATGCTCGGACGCGTCGCCGATGCGGCGGTCCAGATCCACGGTGGCATGGGCTACATGCGTGAGCTTTGGATCGAGCGCGCCTACCGGGACGCCCGTATCACTCGTATTTACGAGGGCACGAGCGAGATCCAGCGCGTCGTGATCGCGGCCGCGCTATTAGCGGACACCTAGCGGTCAAGGGCGACCGCCGCCTGTGGATAACCGCCTCATTCCCGTGGATAAGCCGGGTCCTGGCGCGTCGAACTGGCTGAAAATGTGGACAACTCGGCTGTGCTGAGAGCGGTCACTCCCGGCGGACATCCTCTCATCACCGCTCTCTGGCTGGTCGGTGTCGCATCGGCAGCGCTCGCGTTCGTCGCGGCGATCCTGGGCGCCGCCGGAGCTTCGGCGGTGTTCGCGCTGGCTGCCCTCGTCGCATTCGTCGCCGGATCCCTCGCCTATCGACAGCGCCTGCGGCGTTTCAGCGCGACGCTCGTCGCGGTCGAGGAAGCCCTCGACGCCGATGACGTGCAGCGCGCGCGCGACCTCATGGCGCCGCTTCTCGCGCGCTTCCACAAGTTCCCGCTGGTGCAGGAGGTCTCAGCCGATGTCCTCTACGCCGCGGGCGATCCACTTTCGGCGGCCGCGCTGTGGGAGTCGGCCATGAAGCGGCTTGGTGCGACGCGCGTGGCGCCGCGGCTTGTCGCCGCGTACGCCGCGCTCAATCGCGGCGGCGACGCGCGCCGCGTGGCGGCGCTCGTGCCGAACGAGCCGCTCGCGAAGCTCGCGCTTGCGTGGAGCGAGCTCGCGGCCACGGGCGGCGACCGCCAACACGGCGCGGCGCTCGCTGCCGAGCTCGTGCGCGATGTCGAGGCCTCCAACAACGCGACCGTCGCCGCCATGACAGCGGCGGTGGCAGCGATCGCGGACGCGCAGCGCGGCGATCGCGCCGGCATGCTCGCGAAGCTCGAGGCGATGCGTCGCGCGACGCCGACGCATGACGACGCCGCGTTCCTTGGCTACCTCGCCGGCGTCGCGCTGCGCGAGGTGGGGGATATCGAGGAGGCGCGGCGCGAGTTCAGCGCGGCGCTCGAACGATCGCCCGAGTCGATCGGCGGTGCGCTCGCGCGCCGCGAGCGCGCGAATCTCTTGACTGAGAGCTCGACCGAGAGCTAGACCGAGTGCACGACCTAGAGCTTCGCTTCGTGCAGCGTCGCGAGGAATCCCGCGACCGGCCCGATCGGCGCGCCGGCATCTTTCCGGCGGAGTACGACGATCGGACGCCGGACCGGCTGCGCGCCAATGAGGCGGACCGGCCTGAGTGAACGGGAACGCAGCTCCGCCGACAGCGCCATGCGCGGCAGGAGCGCGACGCCAAGTCCGAGCTGCACCATCTTCTTGGCGGCCTCGACGTTGTCGAGCTCCATCACGCTGGCGGGCACCACGCCGGCCTCGCGGAACAACGAGCTCGTGAGCTCGTGATAGCTCGAGGTGCGGTCGAAGAGGATGAGTCGCTCGGAGGCGAGCTCGTCCATGCGGACCCGCGTTCGCGAGGCGAACGGATGGCGTCGGCTCACGACCAGCAGCATCTCGTCCTCGAAGACCGGGATCAGCTCGACCTCCGGGTGGCGGACCGGCCGTCCCAGGCCGATGTGCACCTCCTGCCGCAGCACCATCTCGAGCACCTCCTCGGTGTGGCCGGTCTTCACGCCGAGGCGCACGTTCGGATACGCCACGCGGAACGCCTGAAGGATCGCGGGTAGGAGGTAGGTGCTGACGGCCGGCGCCGCGCCGATGACCAGCTCGCCGGTCGATCCCTCGCGCAGGTCGGCGACGACCTGCCGCGCTTCGGTGACGAGTCCCAGCGTCCGCTGCGCGTAGGGGAGGAAGGCGCGCCCGGCGTCGGTCAGCCGCATGCCGCGAGCGCTGCGCACGAAGAGCTCGACACCCAGATCGCTCTCGAGGGTCTTCAGCCGCGCCGTGATGGCCGGCTGCGTGAGGAAGAGCGACTGGGCCGCGCGGCTGACGTTCCCCGTACGTGCCACCTCGACGAAGGACTCGAGGTGCGTGAGGAGCAGTGATTCCGGCATATCAGCGGAGTTTATGGCTTGCATCACAAGTAGCAATTGGACTGATGGCCCGGGCGGCATCAAAACTGCCACCTTCCTCGCCGTGCTCCAACAGCATCAGGAGGCTCAAATGACCGAGCTTGACGAGCGCATCGTGAGCGAGCGCGAACGCGCCGAGCTGCTCAAGCGGCAGATGGCGTGCGGTTGCCCCGACCGGTGTGACATCGACCATGACAACTGAGACGCCGGTCCGAACGTCCGACGTCACGCTCATGCCCTCCCCGCTGTTACCGGAGGGTTACGTCATCCCCGCCTCGCGCAACGTCGATCCGAGCACGCGGATGCGGGAGCTGCTCGACAGCGAGCCGTTCCTCTTCGGCCCCGGCGTGTACGACCCGCACGGCGCCGAGCTCGCGATGTACTACGACTTCAAGGCCATCTACTTCAGCGGTTACTCCTTCGCGATGGGTCACCTCGGCACGACCGACATGGACCTTTACACCGGACCGGAGATCGCCGACGGTGCGCGGCGCACGGTCTCAGCGCTGCGGAAATTCCAGCTCACGATGGCCGTGGGCGACCCCGAGAAGGGCATCAAGCCGAAGCACCTCGAGATACCGCCGGTCATCGTCGACATGGACGGCGGATACGGCAACCTCTTCAACGTGCAGCGCACCACCGAGCTCTACGTCAATGCCGGCGTCGCCGCCGCGCACATCGAGGATCAAGTCCTCCCCAAGCGCTGCGGTCACATCGGCGGCAAGGCGCTCATCTCCGCGGACGAGATGAACGGCAAGCTCCGCATGGCGCGCGCCGTGGCCGATGATCTCGGCCACGCCGACTTTGTGATCATCGCGCGGACCGACGGCCTTTCGGCGATCGATGCGCCCGAGGCCACGCGCGGCCTCGATCTCTCGATCGAGCGTGCGCTCCGTTACTTCGACAGCGGCATCCCCGACCTCGTGTGGTGCGAGTTCCCGACGTCCGAGCGCGGACCGGTCGAGCGCTTCGCCGAAGCGGTCCGCCGGCGCTTCCCGGAAGCGCGCTTCGCGTTCAACTGGTCGAGCTCGTTCAAGTGGTTCAACGATCCCGACCCGATCACCTTCGCGCAGCTCGGTGAGCTCGGCTACAAGTTCGTGTTCATCACGCTCGGCGCGCAACACGCTTCGGCGCTCGGTCTGGCCAACCTGCTCCAGGGCATGCAGCAGACGCAGGAGCAGGCGTACATCGACCTGCAGCGGCAGGAATGGGCGGCCGGCCGGGATCTACCGAGCAAGAGCCATCACTTCCTGTCCGGCGTGCCATACCACCAGCTGGTTGGCGAGGCCTTCGGCGGATCGCGTCTCGGCTCCAAGTTCCAGGAAAAACTCGCTGAGGAGCGTGTCGTATGAATCAGAACGAGAGCTGGATCGCGGAGCAGGCGCGGCTCCTCACGCTCGAGGACGGCTTCGGTCCCGGCTACATCCCGGAGTCCGGCGGCTCCTCGAAGTCGTCGTCCCAGCCTTCAGCCGACTCGAGCTCCTCGGCGTAGCGCTCGGGCTCGAGCCCGAGGCTCTCGAGGACCGCGATGAGCCCGTTGCGCTGCTCGGGTGGCGTGGTCCGGATCCAGCCGTAGACCGCATCGTCGACGTCGACCTCGCTCGCACCGCGTTGCTCGGCGACCGCCTCGCTCTCGTCTCGCGCTGAAGCGCCGGCGAGCTCGCGCAGGGTCTCCGGGACCATTCCGACCAGCGCCAGCAGCATTGAGTCGGCGGCCTCGGTCCAGTTCATCCGATCGCGTCGATGCCGGTGGCGTAGCGCCCGATGATCAGCTTTTGGATCTGCGTCGTGCCCTCGTAGAGACGGTTCACGCGCGCGTCGCGCCACAGGCGCTCGACTGGGAACTCATCGGAGAAGCCGTAGCCACCGTGGATCTGGATGGCGTTGTCGCAGGCGCGCTGCGCCATCTCGCCGGCATAGAGCTTGGCGATGCTCGTCTCGCGCGTGCTGCTGACGCCCTTGTTCTTGAGATGACCCGCGCGGAAGACCAGCAGGCGCGCGGCCTCGGTCTCGACGACCATGTCGGCGATCAGCTCCTGCACCAGCTGGTGCGCGGCGATCGGCTTGCCGAAGGCGTGGCGCTGCGTCGCGTACGCGACGGAGGCGTCGATCGCGGCCTGCGCCTGACCGACGGCGCCCGCGGCGACGGAGTAGCGGCCGGAGTCGAGGGCGGCCATCGCGATCTTGAAGCCCTGACCGACCTCGCCCAGACGCATCGCGTCCGGAACGCGCACGTTGTCCAGCATCAGCTCGCTGGAGTCCGATGAGCGCAGGCCCAGCTTGCCGTGCAGCGCCTGGCTGCCGTACGGGCTCTGCTCGCGGTCGATGAGGAACGCGGTGATGCCCTTGTGACCCTGTGCGGGATCGGCGTTGGCGAACACCAGCGCGAGCTTGGACACCGAGCCGTTGGAGATCCACATCTTGCGTCCATTGATGATCCAGTCGCCCCCGTCACGCTTCGCGGTGGACTGAAGGCGCGTCGCGTCGCTGCCCACCGCGGGCTCGGTGAGGCCGAAGCAGCCGATCACCTCGCCCCTGCACAGGCGGGGGAGCCAGGTGCGCTTCTGCTCTTCGGTGCCGAACTTCAGGATCGTCATCTCGACGAGCGAGATCTGGACCGAGAGCGTGGTGCGCACCGAGGAGTCGGCGCGCCCGATGGCCTCGGTGATGATCGCGTGCGAGATGAAGTCGACGCCCATGCCGCCGTATTCCTCGGGGATCGGACCGCCCAGGAAGCCGATGGGCGCCATCTGCTTGAGCACGTCCCAGGGGAAACGCTCGGCGCGGTCGCGCTCGCGCGCACCGGGCGCGATCTCGCGATCGGCGAACTCGTTGGCCAGCTTGTGGATCTGCTGCTGCTCCGGAGAGAGGTCGAAGTCCATCAGCGCAGCCTACCGACTTCAGGGCTGCCGAGGTCGCTGGCACCAGAGGGCCTTCGCGCCGGCGGCGATCGCCCTCGCGCGCGATGCGCTCGCGGCTAGACTTTCGCGAGTGCTCACCGCGCTCCGCACCAATCGCCCGGCACAGGTCGTGGCGGCGCTCGCGGTCGTCGGCGCTGCTGCCTTCGGGTGGTGGACCATCTCGCCGCTCTTCCTGACGACGACCCTGAACGAGGATCTCCCGCCGGCGTCGGTCACCGCGACCGCAGCCGTCACCGGACCGGCCGCGACGGCTTCGAAGACGCCGGCTCCGACGGGACCCAGGGTCCTCGCGACCGGCGATCTCCAGCGCGTCGACGACCTACACCGGGGCACCGGTCCGGTCTCGGTCGTCGAGGTCGACGGGAAGACCTATGTGCGCTTCGACGGCGTGGCCATCCAGAACGGGCCCGACCTGCACGTGTACCTCGGGCGCGGGCGCGGCGGCGCCTACGACGGTGGCAGCGATCTGTACCTCGGCGCGCTGAAGGCGACGAACGGTTCCTTCAATTACGAGCTGCCGACCGGGACGGCGCCATCCGACTACAAGTCCGTGGTCGTCTGGTGCCGCGCGTTCACGGTGCTGTTCACCTGGGCCGACCTGCGCTAGCGAACCCCGAGGTGCCGGAGTAGGTCCGGGCTCAGGTCGCCGGTGCAGATCTCCTCGACCGGCCCGCGCATGCGGATCTCGCCGTTCTCGCTGATGACGATGCCGAGCTGACCGCCGGGCATCGAGATCGTCACCTCGCGATCGATGAGACCCTTGCGCTGGCAGGCCGCGGCGACCGCGCAGCTCGACGATCCTGACGCGAGCGTGTAACCCGCGCCGCGCTCCCAGATGAGTATCCGCACCTCGCTGCGCGACACGACCTGCGCGAACTGCACGTTGGTGCGGTTCGGGAACGCCGGATGGTTCTCGATCTTTGGTCCGAGCGCGTGAATGTCGATCCGCGTCAGATCCGGAACGATGAGAACGCAGTGCGGATTGCCGACGGACAGCGATGTGACCTCCCACCGCTTACCGTCGA
>JBDTMY010000123.1:0-7761 GCA_039934015.1 Chloroflexota bacterium
CGCGCGGTAGTCGGAGTAGAACGACACCTACACGCAGGACCGCAAAGGGGGATTAGGTGCCAGCAACGAAGGGATCGCTTTGGGAGACATTCCACATCGATGAAGAGGGCGTTGACCGCGTGATCGAGCGGATCAAGGCGCTGGTCGAGGAGGGGAACGCGCGCCGCATCCTGGTCAAGAATCGCGCCGGCGTCACGATCATCGAAGTCCCGCTGACGCTCGGCGTCGTTGGCGCGCTGCTGCTGCCCGTCTGGGCGGCCATCGCCGCGATCGCTGCGATCGTGACGGACGCGGTGGTGACCGTCGAGAAGCGCACGGACGAGAAGAGCTAGCTGGCAAACCCATCTGACGCGCCGCGCCGCCGGATCGCGATCGGCGGCATGGCCATCGAGTCGAGCACATTCTCGCCGCACCGCAGCGGGCCGGAGGACTTCACCGTCCTGCGTGGCCGCGAGCTGCTCGCACGCTACGACGGGCTCCCCGACAGCGTCGAGTGGCTGCCGCTCGTACACGCGCGCGCCCTGCCGGGCGGCCCGGTCGAGCGGGACTTCTACGAGTCGGTGAAGACCGAGGTGCTCGAGCGACTGCGCGCCGCGCTACCGCTCGACGGCGTCTACCTCGATATCCACGGCGCGATGACGGTCAGGGGGATCACCGATGCGGAGGGCGATCTCGCCACTGCGGTGCGCGAGATCGTCGGACCGGACGCGCTCATCTCCGCCTCGATGGATCCGCACGGCAATATGTCGCGTCGTCTCGTGAGCGCGCTCGATCTCGCGACGTCCCACCGACGCTCACCGCACGAGGACGCGCCGCTGACCAAACGGCGCGCCGTCGCGAATCTCGTCGCGTGTCTCGATCAGCGCGTGCGGCCGCTCAAAGCCTGGGTGCGCGTGCCGGTGCTACTGCCCGGCGAGAAGGCGTCGACGCGCGATGAGCCCGCGCGCGGCATCTACGGCCGGCTGTCGGCGATCGAGCGGATGTCGGGGATCATCGATGCGGCGGTATGGATCGGTTACGCGTGGGCCGACGAGCCGCGCTGCAGTGCCGCCGTCGTCGTGACCGGAACGGACGAGGGCGCGACCCTGCGCGAGGCGCGCGGCCTGGCGGAGGCGTATTGGAACGCGCGCGCGCAGTTCGCGTTCAGCACGTCCGCCGGAGACGCCGACTGGGCGATCGAGACCGGTCTCGCGAGCGACGCACGCCCGTACTTCATCAGCGACTCGGGCGACAATCCCACCGCGGGCGGCGCCGGCGACGTGGCTTTCATGCTCGAGCGGCTGCTCGCGAGCCCCGCGCTGTCGTCCGGCGCGGCGACGGCGGTCTGGGCGAGCGTCGTGGATCCCTCCGCGGTCGCGAGCTGCGTCAGCGCCGGCGAGGGCGCGACCGTCGATGTGCGCGTCGGCGGCGCGTTCGGATCGCGCCCGGGCGCGGGCACAGCGCTACGAGGGACGGTGCGATCCGTGCGGATGGGCGACGCGGTCGGCGGCGACATGGCGGTCGTCGCGTCCGGTGGTGTGCGCGCGGTCCTCACCACACGGCGCAAGCCCTTCCACTTCATCCGTGACTTCACGCAGCTCGGACTCGATCCGGCCGCGCACGATCTGACCGTCGTGAAGGTCGGGTATCTCGTTCCAGAGCTCTTCGATGCCGCGAAGGGCTGGGTGCTGGCCCTCACTCCAGGCGGCGTCGATCAGGACATCGTCCGGCTCGGCCACCAGAGGCTGGATCGCCCGATCTATCCCCTTGACCCCCTGATGACCGCCCCGGACCTCGCGCCGGTCATCGTGCGCTAGCCGCAGTTACAGAAGGGAAGCAGTCCGGCCGCTCCCGTGGCGCGCCGAGCGGCCGCCCGGTGAGAACGGACGTCTCCGGCGTTAGTGGACACAGGTGAATACCACCGAGACCACGCCCACGCCCGCCGTGGACGGTCGGAAGATCGGCCAGCTGCTTGCCGGCCGTTATCGCCTCGCGATGTCCAAGGGCGGCGATGACACGGCCGATGTATGGCACGCACTCGACGAGTCGACAGGCACCGTCGTCACACTCGAGATCCTGCGCGGCCGGGACAACGAAGCCGCTCGGCAACGCTTCCTCGCGGAGGCGCGCCGCATGGCCGCGATCGAACGCCCGTCGGTGATGCGGGTCACCGGGATCCACGACGAAGGCACGGAGACCTTCATCGTGTTCGAGCATCTGATCCCACTGCCGGTCGTATTGACCGGACTCACCGCGGTCGCGAGAGACGTTCGCCCGGCGACGAAGGCCGCCGAGGACAACCTCGCCGCGGACAAGACCGTCGTGCTCACCGCAGCGGTGCCGGCGCCGATCGCCCCGTCCTCAACGCTGGCCGCGGTCGCGGGACCCAAGCGGACCGCCGCAGCGCCCTCGGAGGACATCGGGGATCTGCCGACTCCGTCCACGATCGTCGAGCTTGACGTGCCGGACGCTGTGGCAGCGCAGCCCGCCGCGACCACCGCGGCCGCGTCGGGCGCGGGGGCGTTGGCCGCACGCTTCGCCGCGGATGCGCGTCTGCTGCTGCGCGATCTCGAGCTGGACACGCTTTTCGATAGTGTTCGCGCCCGCGTCGCAGCTGTGCCTGTGGCGCGTGTCATGGATCAGGTGCGGCAGCTCGCGGGCGCCGCCTCGCAGGCACGTGTTCCGTCGGCTCGTCGGCCGCCCGCCGCGCCATCGGATGCGGCGCCGGCCGCGCCGTCGGCGCCGGTGCTGCAGACCATCACGACGCTGACGATGGGCCTGGCCGCGGCCGCGGGTCCGCTGATCGCCCGCGCGCGTAGGAACCGCATCGTGTTGGCGGGGGGAGGTCTGATCCTCCTCGCCGTCGTGGTGATCGCATCGCCACTGGACGACGCGATCGGGAGCGCACTCCGGCCCGGACCCGCGCCATCGCCCACCGCCGCGCCGCCGGCCGCGCTCGCGCCCGCACCGTTCCAGGTCCCGCCGCTGAGCGCGTACGGGGCGGCGTTCGAATCGCAAGGTGCCTATCCGACGACGGCGCCGAACGGCACCGTCGAGTGGGTCGTCGCGCTTCGGAACACCGGATCCGCGGGCTGGCACCGCGGCATCGAGGGCGCGCAGGCCGCGCTCGCGCTGCCGGATGGGGCCGGCGTGGCCGTGCAGTCAACGCCTTACGTCGCGCCCGGCCAGGTCGGTTGGTTCGTCGTCCACTTCCGGGCTCGCGCGGAGCTCGGCACCTACAACGTCCAGCTGCTACCGCGCATCGACGGCCGCGGGCCGCTGCAGGATCTCGGCATCTACGCGGTCGTCACGGTCGCCAAGAACCCCTAGCGTCGCTTCATGCGGCGCGTTTCCACAGCTCTCACGCTCCTGCCCTTCGCGCTGGTCGTCGTTCTTGCGCTCGGCCTCGCGATCGCCGGTCGTGTTTCGACGCACGATGCCGTGACGAGCGCATCGCCGACGCCGACACAAGCGGCGCCCGCGGTGGTCCCAACGACGAGCGCCTCGGTCTCATCGACACCGAACGCGACCACGGCGTCCGCGACCGCAACGGCCACGGCCTCGTCGAACGCGAACGGCGCGGCCGAGATGCTGCGCGCGCACAATGATCTCCGCACGGCGGTCGGCGCGCCGACCGTGCGCGCAGATGACCGCGTCACGATCGCGGCGCAGCGGCATGCGGAGTACCTCGCTCAGAACAACGCGCTCGGTCACGATGAGGTGCCCGGTGCGCCGGCCTTCAGCGGCGCGTCGGTGCGCGATCGGCTCGCGGCGCAGGGTTACCCCGACGCGAACGCCAGCGAGGTCGCCACATCGTTCAGCTCGGGCGTCGCAGGAGTGCGCTCGCTGTGGGTCCTTCCCTATCACCGGCTCGGCCTGATGCACCCGCACGCGATCGTCGCGGGCTGGGGACACGCGGAGAGCGCGGGGCGCACGATCACCGTGGGCGTGATCGTCTACGACTTCAACGCGCCGGCGCCGGAGCGCGTGCGTGCGCCGGCGCCCGATCAGCGTGTCGCGCCTACGTACTCCGGCGAAGAGATCCCCGAAGTCGTGCCCGCGGGCGCGTCGCGACCGGTGGGGTATCCGATCATGGTCGTGTACTCCAGCGCGCGAGCCGTCGATCTCAGGAGCGCGCGCGTGACGGACCCGAGCGGGCGCGAGCTCCCGCATCACGTCGTGCCACAGCTGTACGAACGTGACTACGTCGCGATCATCCCCGCGAGTCCGCTCGCTCCCGGCGCGCGCTACCGCGTTCGGCTGGAGCTCATCGTCGCGGGCAAGGACGTCGTGGACGAATGGGAGTTCGAGACGGACCGCTGAGATGAGCAGGGGACGGTGGCTGATCCTGGCCGCGCTCGTCGCGATCGGGCTGCTGTGGCAGCCGCTGCTCCGGCCGGCGGGGCAGGCGACGATCCTGTTGGCGGATATCTATAGCGAGCAGCTTGTCGGCACCAACCTCGCTCGCGTCCTCACCCCTGAGCCGCGCATGACCGAGACCGACGACCGGTTCGGCGAGGTTCCGATGCGCGTCACGTACTGGCGACCGGGTTGGGGCGAGGCGCATCCGGCGATCCTGATCGCCCCCGGCGCCGCGCCGCGCGGGAACGATGAGCCGCTGATGCGCAGCTTCGGGCTCACGCTGGCGCGCGCGGGTTACCTCGTGATGCTGCCCGAATTTCCGTTCCTGAAGGACGGCCGCTTCGATCCGGGCGCGACGAAGCAGCTCGACGCGGCGTTCGCGCGCCTCCGCGCGATGCCGGAGACGCAGGGCCGGAGCGTCGGCGCTTTCGGCGTCTCGGTGGGCGGGGGCATGCTGCTCGTCGCGGCGAGTCGCGAGCCGGCGCTGCGCGACGCGGCGTTCGTCGGCGTTCTCGGCGCGTACTACGACATCGACACGTATCTCGCGAGCGTCGCGAGCCGGATGCAGGTCACGGATGGAGTGGCGGTTCCGTGGGAGCCCAGCGCCGAGGCGCTCGAGCGGTTACCGCCGGCCGCGGCGGATCTGGTCCCGACGGCGGATCGCGACGCGGTGCGGCAGGCATTCGCGGCGACGTCGTATCAGGAAGCGCTCCGCCGGTTCCGTTCGCTCGGTGCGGATGCGCGCGCGGCATACGACGCCGTGTCGCCCGAGACGCGGTGGAGCGAGATCCGGCCGCCGATCTATTGGATCCACGATCCGCTCGACACCTACGAGCCCCTCGCCGAGGCCGAAGCGGCGCGCGCCGCGCCGCGGGACGGGCACCTGGTGCTCGCCGTGCCTCGGCTGGTGCAGCACGCCGCGCCGATCGGCGAGAGCGCGAAGGCCCAAGGGCCGCTGTTCCTGTTGGGGGAGCTGTGGCGGCTGCTCACGTTCACCCTCGAGGTGCTGCAGCGCGCCGGATGAGGCGAGCGACGGGCGGAGCGCTCGCGCGCCCCGCCCGCTCGACTCAGCGAAGTACTAGTCGCCCGCGCGGAAGAACAGGAAGTGGTCCTGCATGCGCTGCGCCTGACCGGTGGTGAATTCGAAGTAGCACGAGTCGTACGAGTAATCCATGTAGTTGTGGATCGGGTCTAGACCCGGCTCCGGGCAGGTGTCCTTGCCGAGCGGGCAGCCGCTCGTCGGCACGCGCATCGGCGGCGTGTCGTCGACGAAGTCGCCCTTGGCGTTGCATCCACCGAAGAAGGTGTGCTCGAGTCCGAACCAGTGGCCTGCCTCGTGGACCGCGGTGAGCCCCAGGTCGTAGCGATCCGCGTAGCGCGTCGAGGTGTGGAGCATCGACTCCCAGTCGACCACGATGCCGTCGAGGAACATGCGTGAGGGCGTCAGACCGGGCAGGTACGCCCAGCCGAGATAGACGCCCGCGGTGGTCGAGTAGTAGTTGAGGGCCTCGGGCGCGTTCGTCGATAGCGCCTTCTTCATCTGTCGCTCGGCGGGCGATCCCGGACCGGCGTTGAACCAGTCGGCGTTCGTGGTGCGCGTCACGCCGGCGAGCGTGAAGGTGAAGCCGGTCTTCGCGCCGCCGTACGAGCCGGTGAAACCGAGGTTCATCACTCGGATCTGGTCGTCGATCTGCGTCTGCGTGACGTTGGCGGTCACGCCGTCAGGGCTGACGACGTGGAAGTACACCGGCACGTTCTGCTTGAATTTCGCGCTGCCCTTGTTCTTGGCCGTTGCCGGCAGTGCCGCGACAGGCTCGTCGATGACGGGCTCTTTGATATCGCCGTCGCCACCGCGCGCGAACGAGCGCCTGTGCTCGTCCGGGACCGCGGCGACGACCGTGCCGTCGAAGCAGTCGCCCGCGCGCGCCCCCGCGGGCGCGTCGGCCGGTGCGATGACGATGAGAAGCGCCGCGCATGAGGTCGCGAAGAATCTCTTCATGCCTCCCCTTCTTTACGCGTGATGGCGGAAACGCTAGCAGTCCCGCAACCTAGCGCTGGGTAACGACCACCACGGCGAAGATGCCCAGATCGGGCAGGGGACCGCGGCCATTGATCACCGGACGCAGCGCGATCCGGTGCGTGCCCGCCTCGGCGGGAGCCTTGAAGCGCGCGGTGAACCAACCGACCTGCCCGGGCCCGACGTATGACGTCGATTGCACCGCCACGACATTTCCATCGGCGAGGATGAGGGCGGCCTGCGCGCCGTCGACGCCCCGGTACCAACCGGCCGAGCCCGTGTTGCGGAGCGCCAGCGTCCATTCGACCGTGCTGTTCGGAGAGGCGGTCGGGTACGCCGCCTGCGACTCGAACGCGGCGCCATACGCCCCGAGCGGCGGGACATCGAACGCGGGCCGCACGAGCGCGGGCATCGTGTTCGCGTTCGCGATGTCGGCCGCGGGACGCACCTGTTGCAGGAGCAGCCCCGCGACGATGAGCGCGACCGCGGCGACGCGGAACGAGAGCTCGGGCCGTGCCTTCGCGAACGCGATCGCGCGACGCGTCAAACGATCCAGAGCGGCGAGCTCTTCGTCGACGAGCACCGCGAGCGCGACGCCGTACACGAAGGTGCGCGGCCGGCCGTAGCGTCGCGCGGGATCAGGGTCCAGACCGTGTCGAAGGACGCCCGCGACGCGTGGCGTCGGATGCTGACCCAGGAGATGCTTCGCGATCGCCGCGAGTCCGTACACGTCGCTCGCGCGCGACGCGGCGCCGCCCGCGGCGATCTCCGGCGACGCGAAGCCGGGCGTGCCGCGCGGGACCTCGGGAGGATGGCCGATCGGCTCGGCGATGCCGAAGTCGAGCAAGCGTGGTCGCCCGTCGGCGGCCATCAGGACGTTCGCGGGCTTCAGGTCGAGATGCACGAAGCCGTGCGAGTGGAACGCCTCGATCGCGTCGGCGAGCTGGATCAAGAACAGCGCCACCTTCCGCGGCGGCAGCTTCGGACTGGTCTCCGCGAGCTGATCGAGCGGCTCGCCCTCCACGTGCTCGAACGCGATGAGCGTGTCGCCGAGCGCATCGTGGACGCCGAGCACCGGGACGATGGAGGGGTGGTCGAGCGTTTCGAGGCGCCGCGCCTCCGCGAGGAAGTGACGTCGCGCGTCGGCATCCTTGGGATCGCGGAGGATCTTCAGCGTGACGGCGCGGTCACGCGATTCGTCGTACGCGCGCCAGACGTCGGCCATACCACCCGAGCCGATGTGCGCGGCGAGGCGGTAGCGCCCCGCGACGACCGTGCCGATGTCACGACCGGAGGGGGAGAGGATCTCCGTGACGTCCGAACGCCTCACAAAGTGAATAACGGACGTCCACGCCACACGCTGCGTCGCGGCCTAACGGGGCAGTACGACCGTACCCCTTGCC